>JASHUS010000070.1 GCA_030039865.1 Thermoplasmata archaeon | reverse complement strand
TCGGTCAGGGCGTCGAGCTTCGGGTGCGAGGAGGCCCGGGAAGTCGCCATCTCGGCCTCGGCGATGGCGCGCGCCTCGACGACCTCGGGCAGCTTGAGGACCGCGAGGTCGCCCCGGCTCGGCTTCTCCTTCGCGCTCAGCCGCTCGAGATACTGGAGGAACGGCGCGATCCCCTGGGTCTCGAGACGCTCCTGGGCGTGGTGGAGATGCAGGAGCACGAGCTGGTGGAAGAGGGGTCCGAAGCGCCGGACCATCGGTCCCGGCCGCGCGAAGATCTCCCCGCGCAACGCGATCAAGTCCTTCACCGAGAGCGATGCGATCGGCTTCTTGCGAAGATAGCCCATCTTCTGCAACTTGTGGCCGGTCGTCCGGGACGCGGTCGTGAGCAGTTCCTGGATCCTCATCGCGGCCGGAGGGAGGTCGACCCACCGATGCTCGATCTTGACCGGCTGGACGTGCTCGTGCACGCCCGGGTCGTCGCGCGTGCGGGCCTCGATCCGCGCGACCCCGAGGGCGGCAACGACCTCCCGGATCCGCTCGTCCTGGCCACCGGGCGAGGCGGTGAGGCCGAGCACGCGGCCGTCGGTAGGACGCTCCGCCGCGTACTTCGCGGCGACCGGCACGTAGGCGTACTTTCCGACCGCGTGGTGGGCCTCGTCGAAGACCACCAAGGCGACGTCGGTGAGGCGATAGCGATCGGCGGAGAGGTCGTTCTGGACGATCTCGGGGGTGGCGAAGACGATGTCCGCGGTCTCCCAGCTGCCTTCCCGGACCGGACGCCGCACGGTGCCGGTGAACCGGGCCGCTCGCAGCGGGATCAGCCACTTCGCGAAGGCGTCCGCGTGCTGTTGCACGAGCGGGCGGGTCGGGGCCAGGACGAGGACCTTGCCTTCGGACCGACGCAGCACCTCGGCCGCGAGGAGGGCCGCGATCACGGTCTTGCCGAGCCCGGTCGGGAGGACGACCAGCAGATCCTCCGAGAGCCCGATCCGCGCGAGGTCGAGCTGGAAGGGAAGGGCTCGGATCTCGCCCGGTCGCAGGTACGGATGCTCGACGAGCCCGTGCACGACCCGCCAGATCCCCGGAAAGGCTTCGGGGTGCGGGCGGCCGAGGAGGACCGGGGGCGCCGGCGCCACCGGTCCTTCCGCGGAGAAATCGTCGAGAACGCGCTGCCGGCCCATCCGTCTCCCGGTCGCCGAGCGGCGGCTGCGAGATAGGCCCTTCGCGCGACGCGAGGTCGCGCCGCTCAGCCGGGCCCCTTAGGGGCACCGATCGATGAGCGGCCGCCCATGTACGGACGCAGCGCGTCGGGGACGGTGATCGAGCCGTCCGGCTGCTGGTACTGCTCGAGGACGACCGCGAGCGCGCGGGAGGTGGCGATCGCGGTCGAGTTGAGCGTGTGCGGCACGGACTTTCCCGGCTTCCCCGCCTTGCCGAGCCGGATCCCGAGGCGCCGGGCTTGGTAGTCGGTGCAGTTCGAGCAGCTCACGACCTCGCGGTACGCCTGCTGCCGGGGGAACCACGCCTCGATGTCGTACTTCTTGGCCGCGACGGTCCCGATGTCGCCGGTGCAGACGCTCACGACGCGGTACGGGACGCGCAGGCGACGGAAGACCTCCTCGGCGTTCGCGCGCAGTTCCTCGTGGATCCCGGGCGAATCCTCCGGACGGCTGAAGACGAACTGTTCGACCTTGTAGAACTGGTGGACGCGGAAGACCCCCTTCTGGTCGACCCCGTGGCCGCCGATCTCCCGGCGGAAGTTGTAGGAGAGTCCGACCAGGCGGTACGGGAGCGCGTCCCCGTCCAGGATCTCGCCCTGGTAGAGGGCCGCGAGCGGGTGCTCGGAGGTCGCGATGAGGAAGAGGTCCTCCCCGTCGATCTTGTACATCACGTTCTCGAAGTCCGCGAGGTCGGTGACGCCCTCGTACGGGCCCCGCCGCAGCATGAACGGCGGGACGACCGGCGTGAAGCCCCGTTCCATCACGAGGTCGAGCGCCATCCGCTGGAGCGCGAAGTCGAGCAGGACCGCGTCGCCCCGGAGGTAGTAGAAACCGGCCCCGCTCGCCCGATGCGCCCGCTCGAACTCGGCCATCCCGAGCCGCTCGAGGGCCTCGGCGTGCGGGAGGAGGTCGTCGCGCGCGGGTCCGGGTTCGCCCCACGTCGCGAGGACGACGTTCTCGCGGTCGTCCTTGCCGTACGGGACCGAAGGGTCCAGCAGATTCGGGATCCGGCGGGCGGCGGCGTCGCGGGACGCGAGGAGCTCCTTCTCGCGCGCCTCGAGGGCCCGCAGACGCTCGGGGATCCCCTTCGCCTCCTCGTCGAGGAGCGGGTCCGTCGTGCCGGACTTCCGGGCCGCCGCGATCCGCCGGCTGAGGTCGTTGCGCTGCCGGCGGAGATCGTCGGCCGCCTTCAGGCACTCCCGCCATTCCGCGTCGCGCGCGCGGGCCTCCTCGAAGAATCGGAGATACTCCGGGTTCCGGCGCCGACGAAGGTTCTCCGCGACCTTCTCGGGCTCCCGGCGCACGAGCTCGAGGTCAATCACGGCAGCGTCAGCACGGGTCTCGGGATGAATCTTTTTCCTCGAGAGCCCGGCGAGCTCTTTTAGCGCGGGCAATCGTGGGCGGGGCCGACGAGGGATCCAAGGATGACGTCGGACGCGGCGCGCTACGGGCTGTTCATCGGCGGCAAGTGGACCGAGCCGGCGGATGCCGCCCGGTTCGAGACCGTGAACCCGTCGAACGGCGACGTCGTCGGATCGTTCGTCCAGGGTACGCCGCGCGACGTCGACGCCGCCGTCGGGGCCGCCCGGGCCGCGTTCCGCGGCTGGAAGGAGACCCCGGCCCCGAAGCGCGGGGAGATCCTCCTGGACGTCGCCCGCCGCATGAAGCGCTCGAAGGAGGCGCTCGGCACCGTC
>JASHUS010000069.1 GCA_030039865.1 Thermoplasmata archaeon | reverse complement strand
GGAGGGCCTCGGGATCGTCGTACTCGGGCATGACCGCGTCGTTCTCCCAGCCCTGGTTCCGCCAGCAGAACCGGCAGTGGAGGTTGCACGAGTCGATCGCCGGCGACATCTGGACGCACCGGTGGCTCTCGATCCCGTAGAAGCGGCCCTTGTAGCAGTCGCGCCCGCGCGTCAGGGACTCGCGGGTCCAGTAGCACATCTTGACGGCCGAGTGCTTGCCGACGAGCTGGTACCCTTGGCCGAGGAGCTCGGTCGAGAGGTCCTGGTCGCCCATCGCGCCGGCTCTCGACCGGGACCCGACCCATAAGGTTTTACTCGGCGGCCGTGGCTCGGGCGCCCCCCGGAGCGACGATGGACCGCAACGTGCGATGGCTCGGTCTCGGCGCCATCGTGCGCGCGACCGGCGTCGCGCTCATCCTTCCCTTTCTCGCCCTCTATCTCCGGAACGTCCTCGGGATCGGCTACGTCGAGATCGGCATCCTCGTCGCGCTGACCGGCGTCCCGCCACTCCTCCTGGTGCCGTTCGCCGGCCTTGTCACGGACCGCGTCGGGCGGCGTCGCGTCATCGTCCTCGCGCTGATCGCGGAGGCGGCCTCGTTCTTCGGCCTCGCCGAGATGCTCCACGCGCGCTCGCTCGCCGGCGTCTTCGCGCTCGCCACGAGCATCCAGGTCGTGGGGTCGATGGCCGGGCCCGCGTTCAACGCCTACGTCGCGGACTACGTGGAGGGGTCGGACCGGACGATGGGGTACACCTGGGTCCGGATCGGATGGAACGTCGGGTTCACGATCGGCGTGCTGTTCGGCGGGGTACTCATCGGGTTCGTCGGTTTCGTGTGGGTGGCGCTCGTCGCCGGCGTCGTCCTCGTCGGCAGCACCAGCCTGCTCGCGTACGAGCTCCACCCGAGCCCGTACGATCGCGCCCTCGCGGAGGGCCGCCCCCTCCCCCACGCCGCCGTCGGATCGACCGGCCGCAGCTCGATGCGGGCGAGCTTTCGCATCCTCGCCGACGACCGGCCGTTCCTCGCGCTCTGCGCCGCCGTCGCGATCATGTGGCTGACGATCGGACAGTGGGGGACGGTCTTCCCGCTCTACGTCAACACGGTCCTCGGGATCCCGTACGCGATCCTGGGCGCCGGGCTCGCCCTCAACGGCCTCATCGTGGTACTGGGCCAGGCCCCGATGACGCGGGCCGCGCTCGGACACCGGCACACCTCGCTGCTGCTCTACGGACTCGCGGCGTACGCCGCCGGCTTCCTCCTCTTCGGGGTCGTGGGCCAGTTCGCGTTCTTCCTCATCCCGTCGTTCTTCGGGGTGGTGTTCGTCCTGACGGTCGGCGAGAACCTGAGCTCGATCCCCGGCACGACGCTCCCCTCGAACCTCGCGCCGCCGTCCGAGATCGGCGCGTACAACGGCGCCTACCTCGCGCTGTCCGGGGTCGGGCAGCTCGCCGCGCCGATCCTCGGGGGGATCGTGATCGCGCTGAGCGCGAGCCCGCTCGTGGTCTGGGCCATCCTCGTCGCGCCGTCGGTCCCGGCGGCGCTGCTCTTGACGCGCTACGTCACGCCGCGCATGAACGCGGTCGCGAACCGGGCGTGAGCGGCCGGCCCTAGTTCGGCGACGGAGGCGGCGGCGGGAGGCCGACCCCGCCCCCGATCAGGGAGAGGTAGGCGTCCTCGAGCACGAGCGACGCGCTCTGGTACGACAGGACGGGCCCGAGCTTGACGAGCCCGGCGAGGATCTCGGCGCGCGCCGAAGTCGTCCCGTCGAACGAGATGCGGAAGCGCCGCTCGCCGACGACCACGACGTCCTTCACGAGCGGGGCGAGGGCGCGGATCCGATCGATCGAGAGCGGGGTCGCGAACTCGGCGTCGACCGATCGCGCGACGAACCGATCGGCGAGGTTCTCGACCGTGTCGCGGACGAGGATCTGGCCCTCATTGACGAAGATCACCTGGTCGCAGATCTCGGTGACCTCCTGCATCAGGTGGGAGCTCATCAGGATCAGGTGGTCCTTCTTGAGGTCGTTGAGGAGGTTGCGGATCAGGATCCGCTCCTTGGGGTCGAGGCCGGTCGTCGGCTCGTCGAGGATGATGATCTTCGGATCGCGCACGAGCGCCGCCGCGATCACGACCCGCTGGCGCTGGCCCTTCGAGAGCCGGCCGGTGAGCTGGGTGAGCGGGGGGAGCTCGAGCTTCGTGTTGAGGTCGCCGATCTCGCCCGCCACGTCGTCGAGGCGTCCCGTGCGGAACTCGGCGACCATCTCGATCGCCTCCGCGACCGTTTGGGACGGGTACGGCTCGGGGGTCTCGATGACCGCGCCGACGTCCGCGAGCGCCCGCTTGCGGTCGACGACGAGATTGACGTCGTTGATCGCCGCCTCGCCGCTCGTCGGGCGCAATAGGCCCGTCAGCAGCTTCAGCGTCGTCGTCTTGCCGGCCCCGTTCGGGCCGAGGTAGCCGATCGCGCCCGAGCCCTCGTAGCGGAAGTTGGCGTTGACGAGCGCCGGCCGGCTCGGCGAGAAGCTCTTCGAGAGGTTGACGACCTCGATGCGCGCCATCGCTACCCCTTCGACTCCTTCCGCTGGTAGATCCACAGGCTGATCCCGAGGAAGACGACGAAGTAGGCCAGCATGATCACGGCGCCTTCCCAGATGTACGGGCTGAAGGTCGTGAAGTGGAACCGACCCATGCCGGTGGTCGTCTTGTGCGCGACGGGGACGATGACGGTCGTGATGACGTCGCCCGCGTAGAGGATCGAGAACCACGGCTCCACGCCCGCGACCGAGACGATCGACTGCGCGATGTCGAAGCCGAGGAACAGGATCAGGATCGTGACGACCATGCTCATCGCCGGGCTGCGGAAGAACGAGCTGAAGAAGAACGCGGTCGCGACCACCGCGAGCACGTAGAGGAGCGCGAGACCGAGCGACTGCGCGACCGTCCCCCACGGGATCGCGCCCGCTCCGAAGAAGTAGCTGGCGCCGAGCAGGGCGGTCGCGTAGACGACGAGGAGCAGGCAGAACGAGACCGCGCACGCGGCGACGTACCGTCCGAGCAGGAGGACCGAGCGGCGGACCGGCAGCACGAGCATGAAGTAGCCCGTGCCGCTGCCGAAGTCCATCGCGATCGCGTCGCCGCCGATGAACGCGCAGATGATGATGCCGAAGGTCGGCACCGCGCCCAGGAGCGACGCGACGTAGCTCGCCGCGTTCCCGCTGTTGGAGTTCTCGACGAGCGTGACCACGAGGAAGGCGATCGAGACGAGGAGCACGAAGCCGAGGAGGCCGTAGAACCGGTTCGTGCGGCGGTAGAAGCGGAACTGCCGGCGGAGCGCGGTGAAGAACTGGGCCTGGTCCGACGGCGGCGCGGCCGACTCCATCGCGCGTCGGGCGTGGCCGGGACACTCAAAACGGTGCCGTTCGAGTGAGACGGTGTAGCATGAGAATCCGGAAACGTTCCCCACAGTAACCCCTATCTTCCGGGCGCGCGTCCTTCCGGGCGATGGTCGCCCAGCTGTCCGCGCCCGAGGTCGCCGAGAAGCTCAAGGCGGAGCGCGAGCGCATCGTCCTGCTCGACGTGCGGGAGCCGTTCGAGCGGGAACTCGCGGCGATCCAGCCGTCGCTGCACATCCCGATGGGCGAGATCGCCGAGCGGATCGCGGAGATCCCGAAGGACCGCGAGCTGATCGTCTACTGCCACGGCGGCTCCCGCTCGAACATGGTCGCCGGCTACCTCGCCGGGCACGGATTCTCCTCGGTCGCGAACCTTGCCGGTGGGATCGACGCCTGGTCGGTCGAGGTCGATCCGAGCGTCCCGCGCTACGACTGAGCCGGTCGGCTACCGACGCCGCCCCCGCTCCTCGGGGGACCGGTCGAGCACCTCGACGTAGCCGCGCATCTTCCAGTAGGTGTCGAGGAACTCCTGACCGCGCGCGGTGATATCGAAGATCGGACGCCCGTCGACCTCCTCGCTCCGCAGGAGCCCCGCGTCGAGCAGGCGCCGGACCAGGATCCGGACCCGGTCGACCGGCATCCCCGCGCCGTACGACACGCGCGTGATCCGCGCCGCGCCGTGGTAGCGCTTCACGACCTCGAGGACGGTCGCGTAGAGATCGGTCACCTCGCGCCGTCGCGTCCCGCCGCCCCGCCCATCCCGTTCGCCGAGCATCCCCGCGGACCTCTCCTAGAGCGGGAACGCCGGCAGCTGGTCCACCTTCCGCGGGGGCGTCCGGACCGTTGCGCCCGTCGCGATCTCGGCCGCCCGGGTGTAGAC
>JASHUS010000068.1 GCA_030039865.1 Thermoplasmata archaeon | reverse complement strand
TCTAGCGCGGGGCGGTCGAGCAGCTGCGCGCGCGCCTCGGAGAGGTGGCCCCGTGACCGAGCTGCGCCACCGGATCATCCTCCACGCCTACGTGACCGAGAAGTCGATGGACGAGATGGAGCGGCAGAACAAGCTCGAGTTCGTCGTCGACCGCCGGGCCCGGCGGCCCGAGATCAAGGCGGCGGTGGAGCAGACGTACCAGTGCAAGGTCGCCAAGATCACGATCAAGATCGTCCGCACCGGCAAGATCGCGACGGTCCGCCTCGCGCCCGGTTTCTCCGCCGAGGACATCGGCGGCCGGGCCGGAGTGTTCTGATGGGGAAGCGCATCATCTCCCGTCGGCGCGGGGCCGGCACCGGACGGTACCGCTCACCGAGCCACCGGCATCACGGCGCGATCTACCACCCACCGCCCGACGTCGTCGGGGAGGGGCGGGTCGTCGGGATCGTGCCCGCGCCGGGCCGGACCGCCCCGGTCGCCGAGATCGCGGGCCCGAACGGACGACCCGTGCGGATCCTCGCGCCCGCCGGGATCGGGACGGGCGATACGGTGAGCTTCCAGTCCGGCAAGGTCGACCGGGGCTCGATCCTGCCGCTCCGGGACATCCCGGACGGGACGCTCGTCTCCAATCTCGAGGTCAAGCCGTTCGACGGCGGCCGGCTCGTACGCGCCGCGGGCACGAGCGCGCTCGTGGTCGCCCATACGGGATCCGACGTCACGGTCCAGCTCCCGTCGGGGATCTTCAAGACGCTCCTCGCCACCTGTCGCGCCGAGGTCGGCGCGGTCGGCGGGGGCGGCCGCGCCGAACGCCCGATCATCAAGGCGGGCAAGAAGGTCTGGGCGACCCGATCGCTCGCGCGAGCCCCGTTCAAGGTCCGCGGCGTCGCGATGAACCCGGTGAACCATCCGTTCGGCGGCGGGGCGCACCAGCACGTCGGCCGGCCGAGCACGGTCTCGAGCGGGACCTGGCCGGGCGCGAAGGTCGGCCGGTTCTCCCGGTCGCGCTCGCGCATCGCGCGCCTCAAGCGCAAGCAGCGGCGCGGGGGGGACTGAGGAACGATGCCCCGCGCACGCAAGGCGAAGAAGGTCGAGACGCGCCGCAAGCGGGAGTTCACGCTGCGCGGCAACACGCTCGAGCAGCTGCGCGGCATGAGCCTCGAGCAGCTCGCGGGCATCCTCGGCGCGCGCGCCCGTCGGTCGATCCGGCGGGGGTTCAACAACGAGACGAGCGACTTCCTGGAGCGCCTCGCGGCGACGCCGGCCGACAAAGTGGTCCGCACGCACTGTCGCGACGCGATCATCCTGCCGCAGCACGTCGGGCGCCGGGTCGCGGTGCACACGGGCAAGGAGTTCAAGGAGATCGAGATCCGGGCCGAGATGATCGGCCACTACTACGGCGAGTTCGCCCTCACCCGCCGCTTCGAGAAGCACTCGGGACCGGGCGTCGGGGCGACGCGGTCGTCGAAGTTCATGCCGTTGAAGTGAGCCGGGAGTTCGGACGATGCGCGGGTACACCTATCGGGACGAGGCGGGCGTGACGGTCGCCCGGGCCCGCGGGGTCGAGGTGCCGATCTCCCCGAAGAAGACCTACGAGGTCCTCAACGCGATCCGGGGCCTCCCGGTCGAGCGCGCCCGATCGATCCTCAACGAGGCGATCGAGATGCGCCGGGCGATCCCGTTCCGACGGTACAACCAGGAGACGGCCCACCATCGCGGGACCGGCCCGGGCCGGTACGCCGTCAAGGTCGCGTCGAGCGTCCTCGAGGTGCTCGAGAGCGCGGAGAAGAACGCCGAGTACGAGAGCCTCGACGTCGACCGGCTCTACGTCAAGGTCGCCGCGAGCGCGCGGGGGCGGATCCGCAAGGCGACGATGCCGCGCGCCCACGGCCGCGCGACGAACTGGAACGAGCAGACGACGAACATCGAGATCGTCCTCGCCGAGCGCAAGGAGAAGGCATGAGCGCGGAGCGGAAGGTCATCCAGGAGCAGATGCGCCGCGTCCTGCTCAAGGACTACCTCGTGCGCGAGAGCGCACGCGCCGGCTTCGGGGGGCTCGACATCACCCGAACGCCGATGGGCACGCGCGTCACCCTCATCTGCGAGCGACCCGGGATCCTGATCGGGCACCGCGGCGAGCTGATCAAGCGCCTCACCGAGGACATCCACCAGCGCTTCCAGCTCGACAACCCCCAGATCGAGGTGCAGGAAGAGCGCCAACCGAGCCTCAACGCCCAATTGATGAGCGAGAAGCTCGCCTCCACGCTCGAGCGCGGCTGGCACTTCCGTCGGGCGGGCCACTCGACGGTGCGACGGATCATGGAGGCCGGGGCGCGCGGCTGCCAAGTGATCCTGTCGGGAAAGCTCACCGGCGAGCGGCACCGGACGGAACGGTTCAAGGCCGGGACGATCAAGTACTGCGGCGAGGCCGTCCACCTGTGGATCGACAAGGGGTTCTACCAGGCCCGACTCAAGCCCGGCGTCATCGGCGTCAACGTCTGGATCATGCGCCCGACGGCGAAGCTGCCGGACGAGATCGTCGTCAAGGGCGTCGAAGAGCGCCCGAAGGGCGCGGCCGAGGCCCCGGCGATCGAGGAAGCCGCCGGTCCGGCGCCCCCGCC
>JASHUS010000067.1 GCA_030039865.1 Thermoplasmata archaeon | reverse complement strand
AAGCGAAACAGGTGGGCAGCGTCGAGTACGTGCACCGCGGGCCAGCGGCTGGACCCGTCGCCGAGGTAGCCCGAGACGCCCTTGTCGCGGGCGATGCCGATGAGGCGGGGGATGAAGCCGTGGCGGTCGCCCTCGCCGTGCACCGACCGCGGCAGGCGGACGACGGACGAGCGAACGCCGCGTGATGCCATCGCGAGGGCCGCCCGGGCGTTCGCGCCGCGGCCCGCCATGGGTCCGCCGGAGGACCACGTGTCGCGTTCCGTCGCCGCGCGCCCGGGCACGGAAGGCGTCCCCGAAGCGATGACGAGGGGCCGTGCGGAGTCCTCGAGCGCGATGCCCAGGGTCTCGATGGCGCGACCGTCAACTTGTACCGCCGCCCCGATCTGGGTGGTGTCGTGGACGAACGCGAGGTGGATGACCCCGTCCGATCGGGCGGCCCCCGCCCGCAGAGCGTCCAGGTCGTGGAGGTCGCCGCGGAGGACCTCGGCGCCCACGCCCTTCAACTTCGCCGCGGACTCGTCCGAGCGGGCCAAGCCGACGACCTGATGACCGGCGCTGAGGAGCTCAGGGACCACGGCCGAGCCGACCCATCCGGAGGCCCCGGTTACGAAAACGCGCATACGCGAATCACGCTGGTCCTGGCAGGGGGGCGCGGGATATCAGCATTCTAGCGGATATGCTCGCTCGGGACGGGGCCTGTCGGCTCCGAACGACCGACCGGGCTCCGCGGCGGTGCGAATCCCGGCGGGCCCGCATCGTCAGCGATGGCCTCGGTCGGGTAGTGCGGTCGGTCCCGGGTCAGTCACCGGTCGGGACCACGCCCTTCTTCTCGGCCATCAGGACGACCGTTCGGGCCGGGGCCCGGGGCCGATGCTTCACTCCCTTCGGGATCACGAACGCCTGCCGCGGCGCCAGTTCCACCGTCCGATCCTCGAGGTCGATCAGCCACTTTCCCTCGATGACATAGAAGAACTCGTCCGTGTCCGAATGCTCGTGCCAGTGGTACTCCCCGTGACAGACCCCGAGCCGGATCCACGTGTCGTTGACCTCGCACAACGTCTGGTTGAACCACTCGTACGGGCATGAGTCCGCGACGTCCTTCTCCCCGATCACCTCGAGGGGGCCAAACTGCACGTTCATTCGGTTCACGTACGAGGACTTCGGGCCGTCGGGTTCGGGCATACGAGAAGGCCGGACGCCGTGAGCCCACATAGACCCGCGGAAGTCGGGACCCCGCGGGTCCTCGGTTCGGAGGATGGCGGGCCGACTCACTTGCGAGGATTCGACGGTTCGGTCGAGCCGGTGCCGGCGCCGACCTCCGTGAGCCACTTCGAGAGGACCTCGACGAGGTACTGGGCCCCCGGCGGGTCGATCAGCATCTCGAAATCGGTCACCACCCGTCGCGCGGTCCCCTTCTCGCCCATTTCGGGGGCGATGCTCCCGACCCCGATCCGCAGCAACACCCCTTCCGAGCCCGCGCAGAAGCTCTCCGCGTACACCTGTCGGAACTGGGGATGGAGACCATACGGGGGCGCGTTGAGGAGCTTTCTCGGACCCGAGGGCATGCGGGTCGATGGGAGTTGGGATTTATCAATCGGTCGGATGCGCCCGGCGCGTTTCCCGCTCGGGGCCCCTCCGGCCGGTCAGCCCGTTCGGAGCAGACCCGGCCGCGTCGGCGGCCGTCCCTCCAGGCGGGCGAGTTCCGCCTGACAGACCGCATGGTTGAGCCGGGAGAGGACCCACACGGCCGCGAGGATCGTGAAGCCGACAGCGACGAGGAACGAGGTGGCGTACCCTGCGGAGAGCGATCCGGTCGCGTTGGTCCGCGTCGCCGCGATCGTCGCCAGCACCGCGAGACCGACCGCGGCCCCCATCTGCTGGGCCGTCGTCAGCTGGCCGCCGGCGACACCCTGATCGCCCTTCTCGACGCCGCTGCTCGCCGCGACCGCGGCCGTCGGGAAGGCGAGCGAGAGACCGCACGACGTGATGATCATCCCGGGGAGCACGTTGGCCCAGTAGGTGCCGGTCGCGGAGACGGAGGCCATCCAGAGCTGGCCGACCCCCACCAGGCCGATGCCCGCGAGCAGGACCCACTTAACGCCCCAGCGGGCGAGGAGCCGTCGGGTCACGAGGGAAGAGAGTAGGACGACCGTCAGGGTGGAGGGCAGAAGCGCGAGCCCGGTCCAGAGCGGCGAGACCCCGAGCACCCGCTGAAGGTAGAGGGACGCGAAGTAGACGTAGGCCGCGACGACACCGCCCAGCAGCGCCATCGTGCCGAGGGCCGCCCGGTGCGTGGGGGACCGGAGGTAGGAGAACGAGATCATCGGGGCGGCCACGCGTCGCTCGACCCCGACGAAGATCACGGCCATCGCGACGGCCGCCGCGAGGGTTCCCACGGCGATGGGTGCGGTGAACCCGTACGCCTCGCCCGCGGTGCACCCGTAGATCAGGGCGGCACCGGCTCCCGTCACGAGCGCGGCGCCGACGAGGTCGAGCCGAGGGTGGCCCCGGGCCGCGTCGGCGGGGACCACCTGACGGACGAGCAGCAGGAGCACCGCGACGATCGGCACGTTGACGAGGAAGATCGCCCGCCACCCCCACAGGTCGACCAGGATCCCCCCGGCCACGACGCCGGCCGAGGCGCCCGCGGCCGTGCTCGCCGCGAACAGGCCCAAGGCCCGGTTCCGCGCCGGACCCTCCGGGTTCGAGCTCGCCAGCAGCGCGAAGGCGGACGGCGAGACCATCGCCGCAGCCGCCCCCTGGACGAGCCGCGAGCCGATCAGCATCGGCGCCGAGAGGGCGAGGCCGCTCGTCAGCGACGCCGCGGCGAACACGCCCAAGCCGAGCGCGAGCAATCGCCGCCGCCCCAGGAGATCGCCCAAGCGGCCACCCAAGAGGAGCAGCGCCCCGAACGTGAGCGCGTACCCGGTGACGATCCACTGCAGCTCGATGGCCGCGAACCCGAGGTTCCGCTGGATCGTCGGGAGCGCGACGTTCACGATGCTGAAGTCGAGCTGCAGGACGAACTGCGCGGCGCAGACCACGACGAGCAGGGTGACCCAGGGACGCCGGACCTCGGACGCGCTCATCGCGCGCCTCCGCGGCCGAATCGGCCGGAGAGTGGCAGCGTGGGCCCCCGCTACGGGCGACGCCCGTCGCCCGCCGAGGCGCTGGGACGTTCCCGCAGCCGCACCTCATCCCCCACCTGCTGGACGTCGAACGCCTCCACATCCAGCACCCGGATCGCGGCCGACAGCTCGGCCGCCTTCGCGAGCGCGTCCAGGACGGGCTTCGGGGTCCCGGTCGTGTCGATGGGCGGTGCCTTCACCGGAGGCGTGAGGTTCCGACCGGTCGACGCGTCGAACGTCGACGAGTGGAGCGGGCACGTGACGATCGGCCGTCCTTCGACCTGACGGACGAGGCCCCGCGAGAGCGGGGCATTCATGTGACCGCAGCGGTCCCGGACGGCATAGAAGGTCCCGCCGACGTTGGCGATCGCCAC
>JASHUS010000066.1 GCA_030039865.1 Thermoplasmata archaeon | reverse complement strand
ATGTTGGTCGGGATCCCGGCCCAGCGGCCGATTTGGCTCTCGAAGCCGTCGGCGCCGATCGTCACGGGCGCGCGCACCTCGTAGGTCTGCCCGAACTCCTTGACCTTCGCGCCGACGACTCGGCCGCCTTCCTTCAAGAGCCCGACCGCCGACGTCTTGAGCTTGACCTCGACGCCCGCGTTCGCGGCGTCGATCGCGAGCTGCTTATCGAACCCGTCGCGCTCGACGACGTAGCCGACCTCGTTGCCGGCGTGCTTTTCGTTGATCTCGAAGACCTTCTCGCTCGGCGAGTAGATCCGGGCACCCTCCACCTCGACGTTGATCCAGCGGCCGGGCGTGATGCCGACCTCGGGGAGCCAATCCTTGCTCATCCCCTCGCCGCAGCGCACCGGGCTCCCGATCTCCTGCCGCTTCTCGAGCAGGAGCACGCGGGCGCCGGACATCGCCGCCCACTTCGCCGTCATGCTGCCGGCCGGCCCGCCGCCGATGACGAGCACGTCCGTTTTCAGATCGGGCATTGGAACCCTCCCTCAGTCGATCTCGATCGCGCCGACGGGGCACGCCTTCACGCAGATCTCGCAGCGCGTGCAGACCTTCTCGTCGAACGTGATGCGGGTCTCATCGAGGTAGATGCAGTTGAGCGGGCAGATGCCGACGCACGCTCCGCAGTAGATGCACAGCTGGCCGGACGACTCGATGTGGAGGGACTTCTTGTTCGGCACGGCGCCCTCACGGACGAGCGGACCGGGCGCTATAAAAGCGCTTCTTGCGGCGCGCAGCGACACCCCGGCCCATCACCCGGGCCGCCCGGCCCGACGCCACCGGAGCCCGTTCAGCGGGCGGGAGGCGTCGGCACGGGCTTCGCGGGCTGCACGGCGAGCCACCGTTCGGCGTCGATCGCCGCCATGCAGCCGGAGCCGGCGGCGGTCACGGCCTGGCGGTAGTGCCGGTCCTGGACGTCCCCCGCCGCGAACACCCCCACGACGCTTGTCTTGGTGTGCTCGCGCACGCGCACGTAGCCCTCGTGGTCGAGGTCGAGCGCACCCCGAAACACCTCGGTCGAGGGGACGTGCCCGATCGCGACGAACAGCCCACGGACCATCAGGTCCCGGGTGGAACCGTCCTTCACGTTGCGGATCCGCAGCCCCTCGACCCGCTCGTGGCCGAGGACCTCGACGACCTCGGAGTCGAAGATGAACGAGATCTTGGGGTTCGCCCGGGCCCGCGCGGCCATGATCGAGCTCGCGCGCAGGGCGTCGCGACGGTGGATGACCGTGACGTGGCTCGCGAAGGTCGTGAGGAAGAGTGCTTCCTCCATCGCGGTGTCGCCACCGCCGACGACGGCGATCTCGTGGCCCTTGAAGAAGAACCCGTCGCACGTCGCGCACGCGGAGATGCCCTTCGCCATCAGCCGCTTCTCGGAATCCAATCCCAACCAACGGGCGTTGGCCCCCGTCGCGACGATCACCGCGTCGGCCAGGAACGCCCCCCGCGACCCGGTCTCGATGCGGAACGGCCGGTGCGAAAAGTCGACGCGGGTCGCGTTATCGTCGATGAACTCGGCCCCGAACCGCTCGGCCTGCTGGCGCATCTTCTCGATCAGGGTCGGTCCCTGGATCCCCTCGGGAAACCCGGGATAGTTCTCCACGTCGGTCGTGATGAGGAGCTGGCCCCCGGCCGGAACGCCCGCGATGACGATCGGTTTGAGCTCGGCCCGGGCCGCGTAGAGCGCGGCCGTGAGGCCGGCGGCGCCGCTGCCCAGGATCACCAGTCGCGCGGTCCGGGGCTCGTGCGCCATCGCTCCGTTCGAGTTCGCAGGGGTTTAAAGCCCGGCGGAGGCGGCTTACCTCGAGGTCACGGCCGACCGGGCGGAAGGCGGAGCTGGTCGGGCGCGTCGGCGACCGAATACTGGGAACGGTAGAACAGCAGGGGCGGCCCGTCGCGGCCCGCCTCGAGATGGACGACCTCGCCGACGAGGAGCACGTGGTCAAAGGCGGCGGTCCGGCTCACGACCCGGCACTCCGCCCCGCCCAGGCTGCCGTCGAGGAGGGCCGTCCCGTGGGGGGCCCGGTGGATCGGCACGCCGCGGAACTTCGCCTCGGACGGGTCGGTCCGCGCGAACCGCTCGCTCAAGGGGCGCTGGTCGGCGGCGAGGAGGTTCACCGCGAACCAGCCGCTGCGATCGATCACCGGGAGGGTGTCGACGTCCCGGGCGAGGCTCACGAGCAGGCTCGGAGGGTCGAGCGAGACCGACAGGAGCGCGTTGACGGTGAGTCCGGCGTCGGTCTCCCGATCGCGCGCGGTCACGACCGACACGCCGGTCGCCCAGCGGCCCATGAGGCGGCGGAAGGCATCCGGGGCGAGCGCGCCCGGTATCATTCGTCCCGCCACTTGAACAGCCGAACGGCGAGGGCAAAGACGACGATCCCGGCGACGAGCACGATCAGGAGATCGACGAGCGCCCGGCCGCTGTTCGAGAAGAGCATCACCTGGTTCATGCCGTCGATCACATAGTAGAGCGGGAGCACGCGGGCGAAGTCCTGCAGGTACGGCGGGAAGCTCGCGACGGTGAAGAACGTCCCCGAGAGGAACATCATCGGGAACGTGATGATGTTCCCGATGAGCGCCGCGCTCTCCGGCGTCTTCGCCACCGAACCGGCCAGCATGCCGAGCGAGACGAAGAAGAACGGTCCGATGACGAGGAACGGCAGGAGGCCGAGCGTGAGGTGGACGTGGGCCGAGAAGAGGTAGACGCCGGCCCCGATCATGATCCCCGCGGCGACGAACGTGAGCAGGACGTACCAGCTGATGCGGGAGACCAGCCACTCCGCGCGCGTGAGCGGCGTGAGCGACAGCTCCCGGAAGATGCCGTCCTTGCGGTACGACGAGGCGATGTCGACCATCGAGAACATCGGGCTCGTGAGGATCGAGAACCCGATCAGCCCGGGGATCAGGTAGTCGATGTACGTGTAGACCGGGCTCCCGACGTTCTCGCTCGTGTACCCGATCACGGGCGAGCAGGCCGTCCCCGAGCACGCGCGCCGCAGGTTGAACCCGTTCGCGACGCCCTGGACGGCGCCGAGGACGGTCCCCGAGGACGCGGCGTCCGAGGGGTTGGTGTAGACCGTCAGGTTGGTCGCCGTGCCGTTCTCGTAGTCGCTCGCGAAGCCGTCGGGGACGATGAGACCGACCGGGTCGTCGTTGGCGCCGAGCCACGAGCCGAAGTTGGACGGGGTCACGGACGCGTCGGAGACGACCGCGACCTTGACGACGCTCGTGTTGTTGAGCGCCGCGAGGAACGCCTGACTGACCGGCGAATTGTGGTCCTCATTGAGGACCTGCACCGTCACCGGCCCGCTGCCCGCCGCCGAGAAGATCAGCCCGAAGAGACCGATGAGGATGATCGGGAAGATGAGCGAGAAGAACAGCGCGACGGGGTTGCGGAGATAGCTCCGCACCACGACGCGGAAGTCCGCGCCGATGTGGCGGACGTTCACGATCGGGCCTCCTGCTTGAGGGCCCCGTCGTCCATCTGGCCGACGAGCCGGACGAACACGTCCTCGAGCGTGTCGTGCGCGGTCTCGAACGAATCCCAGGGGAGCCCGCTCGCGTCGATCGCCTGGAGGACCTTGAGCGCATCCCGCTTGTCGCCGAGCTCGACGGAGACGTGCCCGCCGTCCGCCGTCGCCGCGACGCCGAGGCGCTGCGCGAGGTAGGTCGCGAGCTCCGCCGGCGCCTCGACCGTGATCCGTTCGGGCCGGCCGTGCGCACGGATGATCTCGCCCGGCGTCCCGGCGGCGATGATGCGGCCGTGGTTGATGATCGCGACGTGGTCGGCCAGGAGCTCGGCCTCCTCGAGGTAGTGGGTCGTCAGGAACACGGTCCGGCCGGAGCGCTTCAGGTCGCGGATGACCGCCCAGATCGACCGACGGGCGTGGGGATCGAGACCGGTGGTCGGCTCGTCAAGGAAACAGATCTCGGGATCGTTCGTTAGGGCGAGGGCGAGCCCGAGCTTCTGCTTCTGGCCTCCCGAGAGCGTGTCGAACCGCGCGTCGATCTTGTCGAGCAGCTCCACCTGGGCGAGCAGGCGGGCCGGATCGGCGTTCGTGTGGAAGAGCGCCCGGTAGTACTCGACCGCCTCGCGCGCGGTGATCTTCTCGAAGAAGCGGAAGTCCTGCGGGATCACGCCGATACGGCGGTGGAGCGCGGCGCCGTCGTTCCACGGGTCGAGGCCCAGGACGCGGACGTCCCCGTCCGTCCGGCGCCGAAGCCCTTCCAGGATCTCGGTCGTCGTGGTCTTCCCCGCCCCGTTCGGCCCGAGGAACGAGAAGACGGTCCCCGACTCGACCGAAAAGTCGATCCCGTCGACGGCCGCCAGCGCTCCGTAGCGCTTGGTGAGGCCCCGCACCTCGATCGCCGTCGGCACGCCGCCGGCCTGCCCTCGGGAGATATGAAACCTCCCGGCAAAACGCCATCCTCGGGGCGTCGCGTGCGAACCCGGTTGGTCGCCGGGCCGTTCGACGAGCGGTGTTACTCCTAGTGGGACGAGGTTGCGCGGTCCGCAAGGCGACGCGGCCGCCGAAACGATTTATTGGGCGAGACGACGCCCGCGCCACGTCCGCTGATCCGACCCCTCTACGCGCCGGGGCCCTCGCGCGCGCGCTCGAGGGACACCCGCTCTTCTTCGAGGCGGTCCCGCCGGGGGCCCGCACGTCCCCGGCGGCGGTCGAGGCGCGGACCGAATCGCTCGTGCGCGTGCTACGGGCGGTCGCGCGGGTCGACGCGGTCGTGATCCCCGAGCTCGTCGACGAGAACCACGACGGCCGACCGCGCTACCGTTCCGGGGACCTGCGACCGTTCGCGGCGTCGCTCCAGGAACGGGTCGGCCGGGAGGCGATACTCAACCGGGTTGTCGCCCACCTCGCGTCGGGACCCGAGCTGGAGGTCTGGGCGCGGGAGACGATCGATCGCGGCGTCCGGCACGCGGTCCTGGTCGGGGGGGCGAGCCGCTACATCCCCTATCCCGGGCCGGCGGTGGTCGAGGCTGACCGGGTCTGTCGACCGATCTTCCGGGCGGCCGGAGGCTCGATCGGGAACATCGCGATCCCGCAGCGGACCGGCGAGGCACACCGGATGCTCTCGAAGACCCGAGCCGGTGCGGCGTTCTTCACGACGCAGATCCTGTTCGACGCGGAGCAGGCGATCGAGGTGATCCGCGAGTACGACCTTCTCTGCCGTCAGGCGGCGATCCCGCCGGTCGCGGTCGTGCCGAGCTTCGCCCCGATCGTCGACGAGATCGACCTCGAGTTCGTCGAGTGGTTGGGCGCCGACCTCTCGAGCTCGGCCGAAGCCGCGATCCTCGGAGGACTCGAAGGCGAGACCGCTCTCCGCAGCGAAGCGCGAGCGGTCGAGGTGTGGGACGCGATCGCCTCCGCCGTTCGGCGGGATGGCCTATCGGTGCCCTTGGGGGCGAACATCGAGCAGATCTCTCCGCGCCACCTCGAGCCCGCCGGCCGTCTCCTCGAGCGGTTCGCCCGGCGATCCCCGTTCACGCCCGACTAGCGGGCCCCGCGGGGACGACGGCGGAGCGGACGATCCGCCCTTCCCTCCACCAGCGTCGGCCGTCCAGCTCGATCGTCGCCCCCGCGAGGAGGGCGGGGAAGGAGAAGGGCACGACGCGCGGTCCCCGCTTCGGCGTGGTCCAGCCGAGCCACAGCGCGAGGATCCCCTCCGCGAGCTCCTCCACCTCGGGCGCGCCACGGATCGCCGGATTGAGTCCGAACGTGAGGCGCGACGGGATGTCGCGACCCCGGCCGGCGTCCGCGTAGCCCGCGGCGAACGCGGCGCCTCCCTGGTCGAACGAGTACTCCTGGAGACGCCCCCGACGAAAGACGAACCGACCTCCGATCGCGGCCGGGGGCTGCTGGAACCGCAGGTAGGTCCGGCGGTTCGTCTCCCAGACGCCCTCGACCGTTCCCGGAGTCGGTCGCACCGCGACGAGGCCCGACGGGACCTGCGTCGCGAGATGCCCGCGGCCCGCGTCGGCTCGGCCGTCCTCCACGGTGGCCGAGCCGCCCGCGATCCGGAAGGTAAGGTCGGTGCCGTTCGCGTGCCGCACGCGGATCCGCCGGGCCCGCGCCAGTCGGCGGACCAGCCGGGATCCCTTGCGACGGAGCGTGCCGGGCGGGAAGAGGCTCGCCCGGAGGATCTCCCGCCGCCACGGCTCGAGCTCGACGCCGTAGTGCTCGGCCGCGGCCGGATTGGCCGCCGCGACGACCAGGCGGACGACCCGCATCCCTCGGTGACGGGCGGCGTCCCACCACTCGGGACCGTGCCGGGCGATCGCCGAGGGCAGATCGCGCGGACCGAGGGCCGCCAGTCGGTGAAGCTCCTCGGGGCCCGGGAGGTAGACGTAGACGTCGCTCGACCGCGCCAGGGCGACCGGGGTGCGCGGGGGCGCGCGGGCCGGCGCGATCCGCAGCGACGCGAAGAACGTCGACTCCTCCTCGAGGACGAGGATTGTCTGCGCCCCGCGTCGGCGCGACTCGCGGACGAGCGCGAGGGCCCAGGGCAACGCGTGGCTCCACGTCTCGACCGTGACGGTCTCCCCGCGTCGGACGTCGAGCGACGGTCCCATGACCGACCGGGCGAGCGCCTCCTCGGCGTGCGGCGGGAGCGTCATCGCCCCCGGACGGGCTGACCCGACGTCATGGCAGGCCCGAAGCCTCGCGGCAGATGGGGTTTGTCGGTGAGGGTGGAGGCGTACGCTAGCGAACCGCCCGGCTCAGCACGCTCGTCGCCGCGCTCAGGTCGGAGTCGTGCAGGAGGAAGATCGTATCCGTGTAGCAGGACAGCGCCTCGACGATGTTGATCCCCTGGGCCGAGAGCACCCCGGCGAGGTGTCGGAGGAGCCCCGGAGTCTCCTCGATACTCTCGGGGCTCGTCACCGCGACTTCGATGAGGTTCTTTCGGACGGAGATGACCTGCGCATCCCGGAGCACCCGCGTGACCCGCGGGATCGAGTCCTCGTCGACGATGATGACCGTGCCCCGCGAGACCTGGATGAGTCGGCACAGCGAGTTC
Source organism: Thermoplasmata archaeon (assembly GCA_030039865.1). Taxonomy (GTDB): domain Archaea; phylum Thermoplasmatota; class Thermoplasmata; order Lutacidiplasmatales; family UBA184; genus Lutacidiplasma. The sequence continues at coordinate 2,104 of JASHUS010000066.1, read as the reverse complement.
TCGTCGAGCAACTCCTCGACGACATCCCCGAGCCGCTGGAGCACGTCGATGCCCTGCGCGACCGTGATCGCCGCGACCTTTGTGCGGGTCTCGATTCGGCTCCGCCGCAGAACGCGACGCACCCCGTTCTCCCGGAACGATTCTCCTCCTCGCGGATACCGTCGGCACGCGGCCAGCACGGCATCGGTCGCCTCGAGGTCGAGGTCGTCCGCCACGCGCCGGGCGATCGCGGAGTAGTTGCCGATCCGCAGCCGGATCGCGTCGGCGATCACGGGGTGGGCGTCCAGGTACTCGCGCACCTGTTCCGCGACCGAACGGTCCGGCATAATTGTTCTGTTTGGGACAAAAGTGCCCAATTATGTTCGACAGTCGTCACATCCTATAAAAGGCCTGCCTCGCGTCCTCTGAGCCCGAGGAACGAGGTGGCGCATTCGAAGGTCGTGCTGGCGTATTCCGGGGGACTGGATACGTCCGTGGCGATCCCGTGGCTGAAGGAAGCGAAGCGGGCGGACGTCGTCGCCCTGACGATCGACGTCGGGCAGCCGGTCGAGCTCGAGCAGGTCCGGGCGAAGGCCCTCGCGTCGGGCGCTTCGAGCGCGTACGTGGTGGACGCCCGTCAGGAATTCGCCGAGGAGTACATCGCTCCCGCGCTGAAGGCGAACGCGCTCTACGAGGGCGTGTACCCGCTGAGTACGGCCTTGGCGCGGCCCCTCATCGCCCAGCATCTCGTGCGGATCGCCCGCCGGGAAGGCGCGCGATATGTCGCCCACGGTTGCACCGGGAAGGGGAACGACCAGGTCCGCTTCGATCTGTCGACCGCCGGGCTCGCGCCCGAGCTGGAAGTCATCGCACCGGCGCGCGAATGGGGGATGACCCGGGAGGAGGAGATCGCCTACGCCGAAGCCCACGGCGTTCCCGTCCCCGCGACGCGCGCGTCGCCCTACAGCACGGACGAGAACCTCTGGGGCCGCTCCGTCGAGTGCGGGATCCTCGAGGATCCCTCGGTCGAGCCTCCCGAGGAGGCGTTCGGATGGACCCGCGCGCCGACCGACGCGCCCGACGAGCCGGAGTACGTCACGATCGCGTTCGATCGGGGCACCCCGATCAGCCTGAACGCGCATCGACTGCCCTTGCACCAGCTGATCGCCTCCCTGAACCGGACGGCCGGGGGCCACGGGGTCGGCCGGATCGACCACTTGGAGTCTCGGGTCGTCGGCATCAAGTCGCGCGAGGTCTACGAGTGCCCGGCCGCGACCGTGCTGATCGGTGCCCACCAGGCGCTCGAAGCGCTGGTCCTTCCGCGCGATCTTCTCGAGTTCAAGCGCACCGTCGAGCAGCGCTACGCGCAGATGATCTACGACGGACTGTGGTTCACGCCCCTGAAGGGAGCGCTCGACGCGTTCGTCGCGAGCACGCAGGAACGCGTCACCGGCGAGGTCGCGGTGAAACTCTACAAGGGCTCGAGTCGCGTCACCGGCCGCCACTCGCCGTACGCGCTCTACCAGAGCAAGCTCGCCACCTACTCCACCGGCGACCAGTATCGACAGCAGATGGCGGAGGGGTTCATCTACGTCTGGGGACTGCCCGCGCGGACGTGGGCCGCGGTCGGCGCCGACGCGGCGCCGAAGGTCTCGCCATCAGCGAAGTACCGCCCGTGAGCCGCGCCTCGACCCCGCCGTCGATGACTGGCCCGGCGTCCGAACCGCGCTACGTACGGTCGCCGAGCGTCGAGTTCCTGAGCTCCCTCGCGGTCGACCGGCCGCTGGCCCGGCAGGACCTCGCCGGCAGCATCGTCCACGTCGAGATGCTCGAACGCGTGGGGCTTGTCACCGCCTCGGAGTCTGCGACCCTCCGCAGGACCCTCCGTGCCATCGCCCGAGAGGTCGACGAAGGATCGTTCCCCTGGCGGAGCGAGCTCGAGGACGTGCATACCAACATCGAGTCGCGGCTCCTCGAACTGGTCGGCCTCGTCGGCGGAAAGCTCCACACCGCGCGGAGCCGGAACGATCAGATCGCCCTGGACGAGCGGCTCTACCTCCGCTCGGCGATCGCGAGCGTCGTCCGGCCCCTCGCGGACCTCGAGGATGTGCTCGCCCGCGGCGCC
>JASHUS010000065.1 GCA_030039865.1 Thermoplasmata archaeon | reverse complement strand
GTCACGCGCACGATCCCGCTCTGGGCTCGGTACACTCTCGAGGATTCGCGAGCGTTCGTGCGAAAGGCGCGAGCGGGCCTGCGCTCGGGAGACGCCTATCTACTCGCAATCACCGCTCGGGCCTCGGGGGAGATCATCGGTTCGTGCGGCCTCGAGATCCGTTCGGCCCGAGACCGCCGAGGCCACATCGGTTACTGGGTGGCTCGACCTTATTGGGGACAGGGGGTCGCCTCTGAGACCGCGTCCCGCCTGTGCCACGCCGCGTTCCGAACCTTGGGTCTCCACCGGATCGAGACGGCCGTCGTCCGGGGGAACGACGCATCACGCGCGGTCCTTTCCCGCCTCGGATTCCGCTCGGAGGGCTGGGCACGGGACAATTTCCGGATCGACGACCGCTACCAGGACTGCGAGATGATGGGCCTTCTCGCTGAGGAGTTCCGCCCGTATCCTCCTCCCTCGGCGCCGCTCGTCCCTCGAACCCCTAAGTAGGAAGTCCGACTACCGTCGTTCGGTTTGGGTCCATGCCGAGAAAGGTCCTGATTCACATGTACGTGACCTTGGACGGCGTAGCCGAGTATACCGAGGACCGGGATCTCGGGCCGGACGCCTCCGGGGAGTTCTGGGAAATGATGTGGGCGGGCCCGTGGAAGGACGTCGACACGATACTGCTCGGGAGGAAGACCTACGTCAAGTGGGCCGAGCACTGGCCGGCCCGCGTGGACGACGAAGATGAGCACGCGCGCACCTTCGCCCGCTTCTCCACTCGCGTCGATAAGGTCGTGTTCTCCCAGACGCTCGCGACCGCCGACTGGTCGAAGTCCCGGATCTTTCGGGGGCCGGTCGCCGAGGAGATCGGCCGACTGCGGTCCCTCCCCGGCCAGAACATCTTCGTCGGGGGCGGTTCCCGCTTCGTCCAGTCCGTGCTGGCGGAAGACTTGGCCGACGAGCTCTACCTGAGCGTGACCCCGAGCATCGTGGGACGAGGTAGGCCTCTCTTTCGGTTGGACCTGGACCCGGACAGCGAGGAAGACGGGGTGCCCCTCGGGGCCCCCGGTCGTCACGACTTCCGGCTCCTGGAGACCCGTGCACTCCGCTCCGGCCTCGTTCTCCTGCATTACGCCGCGACCGGCGGGGCGAAACCTTCTCCGTAACATCGGGGCGAGCGATCCCGCTTCCGCGCTCGAGCCCACGCCATCCCGCCCGGCGGGACTCGGACCATTAATCTCGGTTCGGAGCTTGCGAGTCCGGCACGTGCGCCCGGCTTCGGGCCGGACGCCCGTCGGAAGCCCGTCATGCAGGACCCCGGTCGGCCCACGAGTCCGCTGTCCCGGTTCCAGCGTGTTCCGGTTCCGGAGGATCCGGGCCACGAGCGCCGCGATTCGTTCGAGGAGATCCAACAGGCATACACCTTGGAGGAGGCCGTGCTCGAGGCGCAGCGGTGCCTCAACTGCGCGATGCCGTTCTGCGTGCAGGCGTGCCCGATCTCGCAGGACTGCCGCGGTTACATTCAGCTGATCGCGCAGCGACGGTTCGACGACGCGGCGAAGTTGACGTTGCAGGACAACTCGTTCGCGACCGTGCTGTGCAAGACGTGCTATCACTATTGCGAAGAGGACTGCGTCACGGGCAATCGCGGCGCGCCGATCGCGATCCGCGAGTTGAAGCGGGCCGCGCTCGGCTTCGGGAAGTCCGACCTCCTCTACGTGCCCAGTGCGCCGAAGAACCAGCGGATCGCGGTCGTCGGCGGGGGTCCCACCGGACTCAACGCGGCGTGGGAGCTCTCGCTTCGGGGTTACTCGGTGACGGTGTTCGAGAAGGAGAAGTACCTCGGCGGGCAGATCGAAACGATCCCGAAGTACCACCTCACCGAGGACGATCTGAACACGGACCTCGCCCGCTGGCGGGGGCTCGACATCACGTATCTCGGCGGCAAGGAGGCGGGGCGGGATTTCACGCCGCAGTCGCTGTTGGACGAGGGCTATCTCGCAGTACTGCTCGCGCTCGGCGCGTCCGCGCCGCGCCTGCTGGGCGTACCCGGGGAGGAGCTCCCGGGAGTGTTCCCCGCACTTCCGTTACTGCGCCAAATCAATCTCACCGACGAGGGGGGGTTCGGCCGCCGCGGTCGCGTCACGGTCGTCATCGGCGGGGGGGACGTCGCTTTCGATGCGGCGCGCTCCTGCCTGCGGATGTTCGAGACGAAGGACGTGACGCTCGTCTACCGGAACGTTCGCGAGAAGATGTCCGCCGGGCCCGAAGAGGTCACGGAAGCGGAAGCGGAGGGGGTCAAGTTCCTCTTCCAGCACGCGCCCACTCGGGTCATCGGGGGCGAGCACGTCGAGGGAGTCGCAGTACAACTAACGCGGGACGGATCTCCGGATTCACGGGGCCGATCCAAGCTCGAGCTCGTCCCGGGGACGGAGGTGACTCTTCCCTGCGACACGCTGGTCGTGGCGGCCGGCGAGGTCGCCGAGATCGGCGATCTTCCTGCCGGGCTCGACCTTGCGACCCCCCACAGTTGGCCCCAGGGAAAGGGCCCGGACTGGATGACGGACGTCGAGGGGGTCTTCGCCGCGGGCGGAAAATCGATCGTATTCGGCCAAGCCGCCGGTTCACGCGTCGCCGAGGCGATCGACGCGTACGTGAGCCGAAAGCTCAATCGGCCGCCTACCCCTCGACCCGGCCAGATGGGGGGTTCCACGCCGCCCCGGAGGCCCGACGGGTACGGCGGACCGACGTGGTCGCTCGACTGATCTCGTCGGAATGCCCCGGGGCTCGATTGCGCTCCTCGCCGAGCCGCACGGTCCAGTGGCGCATGCTGCCCCGTTCGTCCGGCCCTCTCTGAGACGGGGACCCAACTCTAGATTCCGCCGGAGAATCCGATGAGACCGTAGTCTCGCGAAGGGCGCCGGTACCTCCCATGTGTGTCCGGAATCGCCGAGCCCCGAGGGTACTCGGCCAGATTCGAGGCATCGCCTTCGCAGGGAACATAGACGACGGAGCCGTCCGGGACCTGATGGATTGCCTCGACATTCGTCTCCTTCGCGCCATGTGCCGCGACGCGACGTACTCCCTCCGCGGAATCGAGCCGAGAGTTTCTATCTTCGAGTTGGCGCGGAAGGCCCGCGTGAGCCGGGTCACCGTACGCCGACGGTTGGCGCACTGGCGGGCCGATGGGTTTTGGAAGGGCCTCGAGACGTTCCCAAATCCCGACGCCTTCGGGACGAGATTCGAGATGCAACCGTTCCTGTTGGAGGTCGAGCCCGACCGCCGGCGGCTCGAGTCTGCTCTGCGGGAAACACTGCGGCCGATGATGGTCTTCCAGGTCGAGAGCTTCTACACGCCGCTTCTGCTGTCCAACGGCGCGGCGGAGTCCGCGCGGCGCCAGCGAGAATTTTCGAAAGCGAGCCAGTGCCGGGTACTCTCGCTACCCTTCGACATGCCCTTTCCGAGTTCCCGGGCCTCCCTCAATACTCGCGACTGGCGGATCGTCCGGGCCCTTCGGAGAGGAGCGGAGCCCGACTGGTCACGCGCGGCAGACGAAGTAGGGATGACGGTCCGTGGACTCGAGCGTCGGGTCGATTATCTCGTGCGGTCGAACGCCCTCTTCTTTCATCCTCTCCTCGACTTTCGACGGCTTCCCGGGTCGATCGCCTGGGTCGGCTTGCTGTACGGCACCGAGTGCGACGCACCGGCCCTGTGGGCCCGAATCGAGCAACTTTATCCCGAGGTCCTGCGCCAAGAACCGACGTATCCCGTGGAGTACCTGGTGCCCCCGGGCGGGGGCCCCGAGCCTGCGGGAGCGATCACGTTCCTGTTGCCGGTCGCATCGGCCGCCACCGGGGACCAGCTTCGCCGGGATTTCGCCAACATCGAAGGCGTCGTGAACGCCCTCGTGGGGTTCCCGACACAGTGTTGGTCGGATCCGGCAGTGCTCGACGCCTGGGTCTCCGCGAAGATCGGCGCGGGGTGAACGAACCCGCGCACCGGTCCGGTTCCACCGCGACGCGCGTACGGCCGGGGGCGGCTCCGGCGGCCCCTCCTCGCGCGACGTTGGGTTGTTCGGCCCGGGGAGACCCGACCGCCCCGAGTCGACCGTCTCTCGAGGGAGTCTGCGTCGGCGATACTCCGGAAATCGCCCGGCCGTCGCGCCGGGTCCGAATCGGAAACCGAGGTTTCCAGCAGGACTAACCCTCGCATCGTGGTTCGCCCGCTGACGGCAAGGCCGTCAGGGGGAAGCGAGTGAAGCGAGGAGAGAGAGTCGTCTGGAGAACGGGGGCTTTCGTCGGCATGGTCGGTGCGATCGCCGTGGCCATGTTGATGATAGTTCCAGCCGCAAGCATGGCGCATCCGATCGTCCTGCTCGAGAAAACGACGAAGGACGCCACCTGCGGAGTCGGACGCGCACCGTGGATACCGGGGTACGACCCGGTCACCCACGAGATGTACGTCCCGAACACTTACACACACAACATTACCGTGCTGAGCGGCACCTGCACGGAAGTCGGTACGATCGGCCTCGTGTCCGGGGCCAATCCGTTGGAGGCCGCGTTCGACCCGGGCAACAACTACATGTACGTCACCGACGAGGCGCTGAACGAAGTCTACGTCATCTCGGGACTGACGATCGTCGCGACGGTCTCGAGCGCCCTGTTCAACGGACCGGAGGGGATCGCGTTCGACGCGGGGTTCCTCGGGCCCCCGACGATGGTCGTCACCAACTACGGCGGGAACGACCTCGTCGGAATCTCGGGGACGACCGTGAGTGGCCCTACGGGAGTCGGCACGGCGCCCACGTTCGTGAGCTATGATCCCAGCCGCGACACCCTACTCGTCGCGAACTTCGGCAGCGCGAACCTGACCATCCTCAACGCGACCTCGCCGTTCACCTCGACCCACATCTCGGCGAACGTCGGGAACGGACCCACGATGATCGCGTTCGACCCGGTCGGCGCGGTCGACTACGTCGCCAACTACTTGTCGAGCAGCGTGACGATCATCGGCGGGTTCGGGGTCGTGTATGGGACCATCACCGGACTGAAGACTGCGTGGGGGGTGGCCTGGGACCAGGCCGCGCTCGCGGTCTTCGTCACGGGCAAGACCGCGGACAAGGTCTGGGAAATCAGCGGCAGCACGGTGATCAAGAAGATCAGCACGCCGTCCGGCTCGAACCTCGAGGGCATCGCGTACGACGACTTCAACGACAAGGTGTACGTCGCGAACTACGGCGACAACACGGTGTACGTGTACAGCTAGGAGTACGACACCGCGGACACGGACCTTCGGACCCTCGCGGGGCGGCGCGGATCGCGGACTTCGCGACCCCGCTGCCCCCGAACCCTTTTTGGTATTGCCCCAACCGCCGCCCGGAAGCGGGTCCATGTCGGCCGACTCCGACGTACCCCACCGGGCGGATCCATCTCGCGCGCAGAACTGCGGCGGACGAGGTCGCTATCCAAATGGAGAGGGCGTATCCGATCATCCCTCCGTCGGCTTCGTGCGTTATATCGGATGAGCTCGGTCCGAGCGCAAGGAGCGAGATGATCGCGTCGGTGAACTGCATCTCCTGTGGCTCTCCGTTCGAGGACGGCGAAACCCGGTGCGCCAAGTGCGGCGCCAGTTTCGTCGCCTTGTCCGACGGCCCCTCGACCGATTCGGGGACTTCCGATTCTTGGGACGGCCCGCGCGGGCGACCCCACCGATCCCCCGCAGCATCCCACGGTCGCCCGCGCTCGAGGCGCGGCCGAGGAGTCGCTTCCGACTGAACGGCACTGAGTGGAGGGAACATCACGATGCCAGGGGCGCCGAGCCGGAACTCCCCTTCCGCGCTCGGCGCCGGGCCCCGCTCTCCCCCGGGGCGGGGCCCACCCTAAGAGGACGACCCGGTCCCGGGCGAACCGGGACTACGGTTCCATTCGTGGCCGGGCCACGGGAGTCCGCGACAGGACCTCGGCGACCCGCGCGGCCAGCAGCGGCTTGACGATGTACTCGATGTCGTGATCGCGCGCGAGCGCCGCGATACGCGGCTCGGACGGATCGGTGGCGGAGCAGAGGATGATGCGCGTGCCCGCGTTGCGGGTCCGCATCAATCGGGCAAGGTCGACCCCGTCCTTCGGATCGTTCTCACCCGCGGTCGCGCCGCGGGTCGGAAGGCCGTTCGACGCCGGTTCGCGCAACTCCACGTCGACGAAGACGACGTTGGGCCGCCATTGGGAGTAGAGCGTCATCGCCTCAAGGATCGTTCCCGCGACCCGAAGGTTCGGGAGCTCGGCGCCGAGCCTCAGGAGGACGTCCTGCAGGAGCCGACGCGCCGACGGGGAGTCCTCGACGACCAGGATCCGGCCCACGCGCGAGGCGGGCCCGTCCTCACGTCGGCTCAATTCCCGGTTCCTCCGGCGGCGTCGGGGCGCGCCCCGCTCGGGACACGGTAGGCTCAGGTTCGGGCGGGAGAAGCGATCCCACGTGCTCGAGTAGCATCGCGCGCCGGATCGGCTTCGTCATGTACGCCGTACAACCGGCCGCGTACGCCTTGCGCGCGTCGTCGGGCATTGCGAGCGCCGTGAGCACGAGGATCGGGACCTCGGCCGTGCGAGGCGACCGTCGCAGCTCGCGCGTCAGCTCGTAGCCGTCGCGGCCGGGCAGGGAGATGTCCATGACGATCAGGTCGGGGAGGGCCCCCTCGAGCGCCCGCGCCGCCTCGTCGGCGTCCCGCGCCGGGGTCACCCGATGGCCGGCCCCCTCGAGGATGATCGTCGTGAGCTTGAGGTTCTGCGGATTGTCCTCGACGACCAGGATCCGTGCCATCAGACCACCACGCCCTCGCGCGGCGTGCTCGCACCGGCGTCAGTGGGCCGTATCCAGGGCAGCCGCACGGTGAACGTCGTCCCGACGCCGACCCGGCTCTCGACCGACACCGTGCCCCCCATCAGGTCCACCAGCTTCTGGGTCACCGGCAGGCCGAGCCCGATCCCGGACGCCGCCGCGCTCGGACCGGCGGTCGTCACCTGCTCGAACTCCCGGAAGATCTTGGGGAGCTCCTCGGCCGGGATCCCGATGCCGGTATCCCGGACCCGCAGCGTGAACCGGGTCGCGCCCTCGGGGACCGCCGTCACGTCGATCCGGCCGCCCTTCGGCGTGAATTTGATCGCGTTGGAGAGCAGGTTCGTCAGGATCTGCTTGAAGCGCAGCGGATCGAGCGTGAGCCGACCGAGCTGCGGGGAGACCTCGACCCGGAGCCCCAGTCCCTTCTCGTGCAGCTGGAGCCGGAGCGAGGAGCAGACCTCGTCGATCGCCTC
>JASHUS010000064.1 GCA_030039865.1 Thermoplasmata archaeon | reverse complement strand
TCTTTGTGATCCTCAGCCAGTACTTCGTGCCTCAGTCACTCCCGCCCGCGCGCGCGCTCTACGACAATCTGCCCGGGGATCTCTTCGTCGTCTACGGCATCCCGATCATCGCGTTCGCGGTCCTGGTCGGGCCGGCCCCGCTTCGGAACTGGCGTCGCGACACGCGCGTCGCCGGTTGGCAGGGCCTGCGCTGGTTCGGCGGGATGAACGGTCTCGCCATCGCCGTGCTCCTCGCGATGGCCGTCGTCTATGAGGTCGTCGACCCATCCGCGCTCGGCCTGCTCAACCGACCGAACCCGGCGCTCGAACAGGCGACGGGCAACCCGTGGTTCTGGGTCGGATTCTCGTTCGTGGTCGGCGCGTTCGAGGAGACGATCTTCCGCGGCTACATCTTCGGCTACTGGCGCGACCGACCGGGCACCTGGTTCGGGCCCGCCATCTGGACGAGCATCGTCTTCGCGGGCGTGCATCTCTACTACGGCACCACGTACGGGCCCGCGTACCCGCTCATCTTCCCGTCGCTCTTCCTGACGGGTTTCGCCCTCGCGGCGACCTACCGGTTCTCGGGCGGCAATCTCGTCGTTCCCGCACTCCTGCATGGGGCCTACGACGCGACGGCGTTCCTCACGCTCGTCTCGACCGACCTGGGCGTCGGGCTGCGCTACCTCCTGATCCTGGCCGGGCTGGTCATCTGTCTCATCTACTACGTGGGCGCGGAGCCGCGCGCTGTAAGCGCCCCACCGCCGTGGCCCGCCTCCGACTCCGGTGCTCCCCCCGCCGGCGTCGCGCCGGTCGGCCGCTAGGCCCAGGTATCAGCCCGGCGCGCGGCCCGCCGAACGCGGGCCCGTCAGTATGATGTAAGGGACCGCCGTCGCCGCCCGTCATGCACCTCGTGGACCGGAGCGTCGAGTGACCGCCGCCGGTCCTGCGCCATCGACCGCCCCGCCCCCGGGCCGGGTCCGTGCGCCGACGCTCCGCGATCGCGGCGTGGTCCGGCGGGACTCGCTGGCGACGAACCGCTGGTCGGTCGCGGGTACCGCGAAGATCGCCCGGGACGCGTCCGTCGAGCAGGCCTCATTCCGCGGGCTCGTGACCGTCGGGGGAAAGCTGACCGCCGAAGCCCTCGGGGGCCGCGGGACGCTCGAGGTCGAGGGCCCGATCGAGGTGGCGGGCGCTCTGCGCATCGCCGGGACCGTCCGCGGCGCCTCCACGCTCCACGCCGGCGACGCGGACGTCGACGGGACGCTCCGACTCGGGGGGGCGCTCCGCGTGGACCGGAACGGCTCGGTGCGGGGCCTGCTCGAGACGCCCTCCGCCTCCGCGGCGTTCCTCACGCTTTCCGGAGGGGCCCGAGTCCCCGGCCGGCTCGATGCCCCGACCCTCTTCGCCGAGCTTCGCGACACGTCCTCCTTCGGCCCGATCTTCGGTCGGTCCGTCGTCATCCGCGGGTGGGTTCCGAATGTCGTCGACAAGGTCTTCTTTCGGGATACCGCGATCACCGTCGAACGGATCGAGGCCGAGCAGGTGACGCTCGAAGGCGTCGACGTCGAGTTCGTCCGGGCGCCCCAGGTGGTCCTCGGGCGGGACTGCCACGTGGCCCGGGTCGAAGGGACGATCGTGCGCCAGCACCCGTCCAGCTACGTCGGCCCGGAGTCGCGGACCGCCCCGCCCTACGGTCTGCGGTACGGTCTGCGCCGCTGGTAGCGCCGGATCGGGGCATCCGATGATCCTCCAGAAGATCCCGCTCAAGGACGGCCGCACCGCGGTGGTCCGCCCGGCCGAGCCGGAGGACGCCGCCGGTTGGGTCGAGGTGGTCCGATCGGTCGCGGCGGAGGGGGTCTATCTCATGACCGACCGGGCGACGCGCAGCCCGGAGGAGGTCCGTGCGCGGATCCGCGACGAGGACGGGACCTCGGCGCTGTGGCTCGTCGGCGAGCTCGACGGCGAGATCATCGCGGTCGCGGACTTCCTGCGCGGTCGCCAGGCGAAGAACGAGCACACGGCGAGCCTCGGGATCTCGATCCGGCACGACTGCCGGGGGCTCGGACTCGGCGAGCCGATGATGCGCGCCGGCATCGACTGGGCCCGGCGCGTCGGGGTGTCGAAGCTCAAGCTCGGCGTCTTCGCGTCGAACCGCCGCGCGATCGCGCTCTATCGGAAGCTCGGGTTCGTGGAGGAGGGCCGCCTGAAGAGCGAGGTCATCCTGCGCGGCGAGCCCGACGACGAGATCCTGATGGCGCTCTGGCTCTGAGCGCTCACGACGACGACTCGAGACCGGCGAGGAACTGGACGAGCTCGGCGACGCCCCCTTCGTCCCACCAGACGTAGACCGAAGGCAGCCCGCGCGCCACCAACGCGTCCGCGCACGCGATCCCCGTCGAGGAGGTGACCCCGTTCGGAAGGCTCGTCGTCGCGTTCCCGATCGTCACCTGGAACTCCGGCACCGCCGGGAGATCCTCGGCCGCGTACTGGGCCTGGACGGTCTCTACCGCGTCTGCGAAGGCGCTCATCCCCGCATGGCAATACGTCTGGGATTGCACGACCAACTGATCCATCTCGCCGGCGAGCGCGGCGTAGTCCCATCGGATGCCGCCCGTCCCGTTGCCCAGGATCGGCCGCCCGATCGGGTACCCCACGCTCTTGATGCCGTGCGCTCGGGCGATCGCGCTCACGTTCGCGAAGTCCGAGAGTGTCTGCGTGAAGTTGTACGTGAACTCCGGTTCGAAACCCGGCTCGTAATCGTAGAGGACCCCCGCGAAGTCCGAGCTGACCCCGGCGGCGACCGTGGCGTAATTCGCCACGCCGGCCGTGTGGGCGTAGATCGCGTTCGACGGGTACGCGGACCGCAGTTCGGCCGCCCAGCGGTTCAGGTTCGTGAGGCTGAGCGGCACGCCCTCCGGGCTGCCCGAAACGAGGTCGAACGCGTCGCCCGGGAGCACGTACGGCCGGAGGGTCGTGAGCAGGGTCTGGACCTCCGCGGAGGAGTTGGCCGCGAACGTGAACGCGAGCGGCGAGGTCCGGGTCGTCCCTCCCCCGCCGGAAGGGGAGGGGGTCCCGTACGTCGCGACCACGACCACGAGCGCGACCGCAACGGCCGCCACGAGCGCGACGAGAGCGTACCGCCGACGCACCCGGGCGTCCATCGTGGAATGAGCCCGGGGGACCTATTTCTCGGTGCGCTCGGCGCTCGACCTCGGGACGCGCGGGGCCGGCGCATCGCCCGCGCCCGGCACGAAGCGTTCCGTCCACTCCTCGCGAAGCTCGTCGCGTCGTGGTTTGTAGACGGACGCGTAGAACCGATGGCCGGACTTCAGGATGTCATCCTCGAAGCGCCCGACGATCTCGCTCGACTCCGACCACGCCGCCCGGAAGTTCGCCTCGCTCCCGAACCGGGCGGCGATCTGGTGGCGAAAGTTGTCCGGTGTCTGGGCCGAACCTCCTATCGCGAATAGTAGCTTGGGATTCTCGGGGTCGCGGTACGCCATCTCGTCGCCGAGGAAGTACGTCGCGTCCGATCGGGACGAGGGGTGGGGTTCCCCGGTCTTCTCATGGCCCTGGGTGCCGCGGAAGCCCTGCTTGGCCGCCGCGAAGAAGATCGCCCGGTTGAGACCCCACGAGTATGCCGAGTCCTCGTCGAGCCCGAGCCGGCGGGCCCGCGCCGCCTGCAGCATCGCCATCACGATAAAACGGCTCACTTTGCGCGCAGGGACCTTCGGCACGGCGCCCTCCGGGGATCTCCGGAGGCCGCGCCCGTATAATGGAGGGCCGCTCCCCCCGCCCTCCCGGCCCGCCGGGTCCCGGTCCGAGCGGCTTTATCTTGGCGAGCAACGTCGAGACGGCTCATGACGCCGGACCCGGAGCCGAGCGGCCCACCGTCCTCCCGGGCGGTCCAGCAGCATGTCCTGGCGTACTGGGAACGGACCGGTGTGCCGCAGGAGGCCCTCGATCGGGCCCGAACGGGTCCGGTGTTCCGGTTCACGGAAGGGCCCCCGACCGCCAACGGCGCCCCGCACATCGGGCACCTCATCGCGCGGCTCGTCAAGGACGTCGAGCTCCGCTACCACCGGATGCGCGGCGAGCCGATCGTCAGCGCGATGGCGGGGTGGGACTGCCACGGGCTCCCGGTCGAGCTCGAGATCGAGAAGCGCCTCGGGATCAAGTCGAAGAAGGAGATCGAGGCGTACGGGGTCGCGCGGTTCTGCGACGCGTGCCGGTCGTCGGTGCTGGAGGTCGCCTCCGTCTGGCGGGAGATGAGCCGTCGACTCGGCTACTGGCTCGACTACGATCGGGCGTACCGGACGATGGACGCGCCGTACATGGAGAGCGTCTGGTGGTCGCTCAAGTCGCTCTTCGACCGGGGCCTGCTCGAGAAGGGACACTACGTGCTGCCCTACTGTCCGCGCTGCGAGACGCCCCTCTCCTCGCACGAGGTGGCCCAGGGGTACCGCGAGACGACCGACCCGTCGGTCACGGTCCGCTTTCCACTGACGATGCCGAGGGGGAGGGCCCGCGAGCTCCTCGTCTGGACCACGACCCCCTGGACCCTGCCCGCGAATCTCCTCGTCGCCGCGAAGGCGGACGTCGAGTACTCCGTCGTCCGCGTGCCGGACGGCCCCGAGCTCGTCCTCGCGTCCGCCGCGGTCCCCCGGTACTTTCCCTCGGGCGTGGAGGTCGTCGAACGGTTCCCGGGCCGGACGCTCGAGGGTCTGACGTACTCCCCGCCGTTCGACACCCCGGGACCCGGGCCCGGCCGGTTCCGGATCGTCCTCGACGACTTCGTGACGACCGAGGACGGCACGGGCTTCGTCCACGTTGCCCCGAGCTTCGGACCCGACGACCAGCGGATCGGCGCCCGGGAGCGGGTCGGCGTGTTCGATCCGCTCGACAGCCGCGGGGTGTTCACCGACACCGTCCCGCTCGTGCGCGGGAAGTCGTTCAAGGCGGCGGACCTGATCCTCCTGAAGGACCTCGCCGATCGCGGGCTCGTCTTTCGGTCGGGGACGATCCGGCACACCTACCCGCACTGCTGGCGATGCGACTCCACGCTCCTCTACCGCGCGATCGACTCCTGGTTCGTGCGCACCTCCCGCGCGACGGACCGTCTGGTCGCCTACAACGGGACCGTCCACTGGGTCCCGGAGCACCTGCGCGACGGCCGGTTTGGCAACTTCCTCACCGAGGCGAAGGACTGGGCGCTCTCCCGCAATCGCTACTGGGGCACGCCGCTCCCGATCTGGATCTGCACGACGGGCCACGCGACGTGCATCGGGAGCTTCGCGGAGCTCGCCGAACGCCTCGGCGCGCCGCTCCCGGAGCCGTTCGACCCGCACCGCGTGACGGTCGACGCGCTCGTGCTCCGCTGCGGAACCTGCGGCGCCCCGGCCCATCGGGAGCCGTACACGATCGACGGATGGTACGACAGCGGCTCGGCCCCGTTCGCGCAGTACCACTACCCGTTCGCTCCCGGCCCGTTCGACCCGAACACCCCGCTCGACTTCGTCGCGGAAGGGCTCGACCAGACGCGCGGCTGGTTCTACTCGCTGCTCGTGATCGCGACCCTGCTCTTCGATCGGCCCGCCTACCGGGCCGCCGT
>JASHUS010000063.1 GCA_030039865.1 Thermoplasmata archaeon | reverse complement strand
CTCACCGACGAGGGGCGGATCCTGAGCGAGATGGGCAACCTCCGCCAGTCGGAAGAGATCCTCGGCGAGGCGGTCACGCTCGCCCGGTCGAAGACCGGCCACGACCTCGAGCTCAGCCGCGCCCTCCTCGGGCTCGCGGACGTGCAGGCGAACCGCGGGGAGTACACGAGCGCCGAGGAGCTCGCGAACGACGCCTGGGCGCTCCTGACCAAGGTCGGGACGAAACGGGACCTGATGAGCGCGCACCGGGTGCTCGGCGTCGTCCACTGGCGCCGCGGCGATCTCGCCCAGGCCGAGATCCACCAGCGCGCCGCGCTCGAGATCGCCCGACGCGAGGGGACCCCCCTCGAGCAGGGCCACGCGATGGTCGACGTCGCGATCACGATCTCCCCCCGCGGGCCCACCAACCTCGAGCCCGCGCTCGAGCTCCTCTCCGCGGCGGCGGAGATCTTCGGGAAGGAGGAGGACTTCAGCGCCCGCGCGCGAGTGCTCATGGACCGCGCGGTCCTCGAACACGAGGCCGGCCGCGAGGAGTCCGCGCTCCGCGACATCGCGCTCGCGATCGAGGCGGCGGAGCGCTCGCGCTCGCCGATCTGGATCGGCTACTGCTACGTCAACCTCGCCCAGTGGGAGGCGAAACGAGGCCGGGCCGACCTCGCGCGACCGGCGCTCGCCCGGGCGGAGCAGGCGCTCGCCCCGAGCGGCGACCGATTGGGCGAGCAGCAGCTCGAGCTGACCCGCGGGATGATCGCGCACGCCGAACGGGCGTACGACGACGCCGAACGACACTACCAGGAAGCGCTCTCCCAGGCCCGGGCGATCCATCTCGCGACCGACGCGCTCGAGGCATGGGTGCGGCTCGCCCAGCTCTCGCACGACCGCGGCGCGGACGAGGAGGCCCGGAACCGCATCCGCGAGATCCGGGCGAGCGGCCTGCTCGAGCACCGGTCCGACCTCGGCGCGCTAATCTACCAGATCGAGCAGGCGATGGCGCCCGCGTCGGCGGCCCGCCCCTGAGGAACCGATAATAGACGCACGGCGGGTGGCCCGTCGTGGCGAGCGCGCGGACCGCCCCCGACGGCTCGCCGTACCCGGACCGCTCGCTGCCGACCTTCGAGCGCGACGTCCGGGCGATGTTCACCCACATCGCCCAGCGGTACGAGTGGTTCGATCACGTCGCCTCGGTCGGGAACGACTACCTATGGCGGCCGCGCGCGCTCTGGGACCTCGATCGGTTCCGGGGCCGGGCGGAGGTGCGCGACGCGCTCGACCTTGGCTGCGGCACGGGCGAGCTCGCGCGGCTCGTCGGACGGCGATTCCCGGCGGCGCGGGTCGTCGCGGCGGACTTCACGCCGGCGATGCTCGAGAAGGCGCGGGAGCGCTCGGTCCCCCGGCCGGGACGCACCGAGTTCGCGCGGGCGACCGCGATGCGCCTGCCGTTCGCGGACGGGTCGTTCGACCTGGTGACGAACGCGTTCCTCGCCCGGAACCTCGTCGACCTCGGCGCGGCCCTGCGCGAGATGCGACGCATTCTGCGGCCGGGCGGAGTTCTCCTGACGCTCGAGATCACGGAGCCGACCGACCCGATGTTCGCGCGGATCTTCCACGCGTACTTCGACCGGGTCGTCCCGACGCTCGGGCGCGTCGTCGGCAGCTCGGGCCCGTACCGCTACCTGCCCGAGTCGCTCCGCCATCTCCCGTCGCGACCGGAGTTCCTCGGACTGCTCGGCGCGGCGGGATTCGCGCGGGCGGTCGCGCTCCCCCAGTCGCTCGGGATCGTGACGACGTACCTCGCCGCCACCCCGACCGACGGCCTCCCGAGGGGTTAAGCGGGTCGAACGCCGTACTCCCGCCGTGTCGGCCCCGTCCTCGGACGCGTTCCGCTTCGCGCACGCGCACCACGCCGAGATCGCCTGGCTGAGCCAGAACACCAACCACCTCGTGCCGCCGGCCGCGATCCGTCGCGCGCTCGACGAGGCGATCCGGGAGCGGCGCTACGAGGGATACCCGCTCGGGACCGGGGACCCGGAGCTGCTCGACCTCGTCGCGCGCGACTTCGCAACCACCGGCCAGCGGCCGTTCCTCTCCGCGGGCGGTACGGAGGCGCTCTACATGACGACGCGCGCGCTGCTCCAGCCGGGCGACGAGGTCATCGCCTCCGACCCGAGCTACCTCATCATCCACCGGTTCGTCGATCTCTGCGGGGCCCGGACGGTCAACCTCGACATCTACGCGCCGCCGTACCGCCTGACCGCGGAGCGCGTCCAGGCGGCGATCGGCCCCAAGACGAAGATGATCCTCCTCATCGATCCGCTGAACCCGCTCGGCTCCGGCTACCCGCGCGAGGAGGTCCGCGCGATCGCCGAGCTCGCCCACGACCACCATCTCTACCTCATCAACGACGTGACGTACCGGGACTTCTCCGAGGGGCACGCGCTCGCCGCGGAGTTCGCGCCCGACGAGACGATCACGATCTGGTCGGTCTCGAAGAACTGCGGGCTCGCCGGCCTGCGCGTGGGAGGGTTCTTCGCCGCGCCCGAGCTCGCGCGGTCGATCGCGAAGTACAACACGAACGACCTCGGGGTCAACGTCCTCGCCCAGGTCGCGGCGCGCGCCGCGATGCAGACGAAGTCGACGTGGATCGACGAGGTCGTCCGCCAGACCCGCGCGAACGGCGCGCGGATCCGCGACATCGTCCTCGCCGTGCCGGGCTTCACGCTCCCCGTCTACCCGTCGCACGCGAACATGATGGTGGTCGACGTGAGCGCGACCCCCTTCACGCCCGAGGCGATCCAGGACGAGCTGCTGTACCAGCACCGGGTCTTCGTCCGGGCCGGCAACTATCTCTCCGTCCAGTACGGGGGCCGATTCGTGCGGCTGTCGTTCTCGAACCCGCCCGCGGACATCGACCGGTTCGCGAACGCGTTCCCGACCGCGATCGACGCGCTGCGGTCCAAGGTTCCGGCGCCCCGGGCGGCCTAGGCGCGCGGGCGGACCGACGCGTCGACGACGACGTGGGTGCGGCCCGGCCCGTACGGCTTCACCTCGCGCGCGTGCGGCGCCGCTCGTGGGACGGCACCCGCGGCCCTCAGCGACGCCGTGACTTCCTCGACCGCGCGTCGGCGGGCGTCGGTCGAGTCCAC
>JASHUS010000062.1 GCA_030039865.1 Thermoplasmata archaeon | reverse complement strand
ACGGGGTCGCCTCCGAGACCGATGCAGGTGGACTGGCCGAGTCCGCGCTCCTTGATCCCGTTGACAATCTCGTAGGTGAGCGTCCCGCTCCTCGAGATCACGCCGACCCGACCCGGGCGGAAGACGACGTTCGGGATAATCCCGACCTTCGCCTTGCCCGGCGCGGCGATCCCCGGGCAGTTCGGCCCGATGATCCGCGTGCCCTGCGAGCGCGCGTAGTGGTACATCACGAGCATGTCGTGGAACGGGATGTGCTCCGTCACGATCGTCGCGAGGCGGATGCCGGCGTCGACCGTCTCGATGAGGGCGTCCTTCGCGTACGGGGCCGGAACGAAGATGCACGCGGCGTTGGCCCGCGTCCGGTCGACCGCCGCGCGCACCGAATCGAAGACCGGCACGCCCTCCACCTCGGCCCCGCCCTTCCCCGGGGTGACGCCGGCCACGACCTTCGTGCCGAACGCCTTCATCTGACGCGTGTGGACGGTCCCTTGGTGACCGGTAATCCCCTGCACCACGACGCGCGTCTCGGAGTCGACAAGCACCGTCACGGTCGACCTCCCTGGGAGATCGTGACGGCGGCCTGGGCGGAGTCTTTGAGCTGGGGCACCGACGTGATCCCGGCGGCGCGGAGGATCGCCGTCCCCTCGGCCTCGTTGTTCCCCCGGATCCGTGCGACAATCGGAAACCGCTGGCCTTCGGGCACCTGCTTCATCGCCTCGACGAGGCCGGTGGCGACGGTGTCGCAGCGCGTGACCCCGCCGAAGATGTTGAGGAACACCACCTTCGGTGCCGCCTGCGCCATGAGGAGGAACGCCTCGGTCACCTTCTTCGGGTCGTCGGTTCCGCCGAGGTCCAGAAAGACGCCGGGTCGCCCCCCGAGCTCCTGCAGCACGTCCAGGGTCGCCATTGTCAGGCCCGCCCCGTTCGCGATCACGCCGATATTGCCGTCGAGCTGGACAAAGGCGATCTCCTTCTCGCGCGCGATCTCCTCGAGCGGCGTCCGGTCGTCGCGGATCTCGGCGTACTCCGGGTGGCGGAATCCCGCATCGTCCTCGATGATCACCTTCGCATCGAGCGCGACGAGGCCCTCCCCGACGACCGCGAGCGGATTGATCTCGAGCAGCTCGGCGTCCTCCACGTTGAACGCCTTCCAGAGGGCGGCCAGGAGCGACGGGAGCGCCTTGGCGGGTCCCCCCGATAGACCGAGCGCCTCGACCGCACGACGCTGCTCGTAGGCCGCCAATCCGGGGAACGGATGGATCGGCACGCGGACGATCTGCGCGTCGTCGACGCTCTCGATCTCGACGCCCCCTTGGGCGCTCACGATGAGCACGGGAAGGCGCAAGGCGCGGTCCAGCGCGATCGAGAGGTAGAGCTCCTGGCCGATCGCGAGCTTCTCTTCGAGCAGGACCTCGCGGACCTTCTCGCCCTTGAACTCGAGCCCGAGGATCGCCCCGGCGGCGGCGCGCGCCTCCTCGGGCGTGTTGGCGAAGCGGACCGCGCCTCCCTTGCCGCGTCCGCCCGCGAGCACCTGCGCCTTCACGACACAGGGCAGCGGCACCGTGCCCGCGCGCACGAGCGACTCGGCCTCCTCGGCCGATCGCGCGACGTGTCCCCGAGGGAGCGGAACGCCGTACTTTCGGAAGACTTCCTTGCCCCGCCACTCGGCGAGCTTGACCATCGTGATCCCCGGCGCGCGCAGACGGAGGTCGTATTAAGAGCGCCGGACGGCGCGCTCAGCGCCGGGGTGCGCGATGCCGAATCCGTCGGCGGGCTCGCCCGCCGGGCGGGCGCTCCGGCGCAGGGGATGCGAGGTTCACCGACTCCCGCCCGATGTCGTCGAGGAGTTTGCCCGCGAAGTCCGATTTGGGACCGCGGATCCACCGGCGCCCGCCGGTCCGTGGCAGGACGAGGGCGGCCGTGGTCGCGCGGCCCATGACGGACGCGTCGTTCGCCACGACCCAATCGGCTTGCGTTTCGTGGGCGAGCGCGTGACCCCCGGCTTCGAGCTCGGGGGCGGTCGCTCCGGCGAGCAGCTTGAACGCGATCAGGAGCGTCGGCGGCGGGGCGAGCCGCCGGAGCTCGGGGAGGACCTTCGGCGCGCGATGCAATGTCAGCGTGAGGGTCGACTGGTCGCGCGACGCGATCTTGCCCGGCTTTGCGTCGAGCGTGTAGTCGGAGAGCGCCGCGGGAACAAAGACGGCGCGGACGCCGGGGAGGTCGGCCCGATGTCGCCGGGCGAGCGCCACCAGGTCGGCGACCGCGCGCCAGCGTTCGATCGGCAACCACGGGGGCACGGGCACTTCGAGCGCTCCGGCCCAGAGCGTGACCTCTGCGCCTCGGTAGTACGCCTGAGTCGCGAGCGCGAGCGCGGTCGCGCCCGAGCTCTCGTTCGTCACCGATCGCACCGCGTCGATCGACTCCCGGGACGCGCCGCCGACCACGACCACGCGCTGGCCCTTCCACGGCCCGCTGCCCAGCCGATGGAGGACCGCGGCCGCGATCTCCTCGGGGGTCGCGATCTTCTCCTCCCCCTCGGCCGAGGCGCCCGCGATGACCCCGACGCCCCAGGAGCGCAGTTTCGCGAGGCTCTCCTCCACCGCCGGGTTCGTGGCCATCAGCGCGTGCATCGCCGGTGCGATCAGCAGCGGAACCCCAGCGCCGAGGGCGACCGACGCGCACGAGGTCACCGGCGTGTCGTCGATCCCGTGGGCGACCTTCGAGATCGTGTTCGCCGTCGCGGGCGCGATCAGGTAGAGATCGACCTGGCCCTCGCCCGGTCCGAGGAGGGTGACATGCTCGACGTTCCCCGTCAACTGCACGATCGGCGGGTGCCCGGTCGCGAACTCGAGCGCTTCGGTGCTTACGAGACGCCCGGCCTCGGCGCTCATCACGGCCCAGACGTCCGCTCCGTGCCGGATGAGCTCCCGGATGACCCGGGGTACCTCGATCGCGGCGATCGAGCCCGAGACGCCCACGAGGATCTTGCGACCCGCGAGGAGCTGCGTCGTTCGCCCGCGGATCACACGGCTCGGATGCATCGGAACCTCCGCGACCGTTCCGGGCGAGGGCGCCGCGGATATTAGCGCGGCGCGCGGCCGGCGATTTAAAGCGGGGGGCCGGCTGGCCTCGGCGATGCCCGGTCCGACCTCCGGCGACCCCCCGGCCGGTTCGGCGCCTGACGACGCCGAAGGGATCACCTCCCTGCCCGTCCTACCGGCGACGAGCCAGCGCGCGGAGCTTTCTCGCCCGGTCCTCGCGGTCCGGGTTCCCCCCGATCCGCGTCGGCTCGAACGGGGTGCGGTCGTCTTCGACCTCGACGGGACGATCCTGGACGACCTCGCCGGAATCAGCCGCGTCGCCGCCGACGTAATGGAGCAGGCGTTCGGCACGCCCTCGGAGGAGGCGCGCATCCACTACCTCGCCACCACCGGCATGCCGTTCGAAGCCCAGTTGGCCCAGCTGTATCCCGACGCGCCGGCGGCGCTCCGCGCGTCCACCGCTCGAACCTTTCATCAGCGCAAGGTCACCGAGGCCTACGCGAAGGCGAAGCCCTTCCCGGAGGTCCCCAAACTGCTGAAGCGCCTCGCTTCCGACCGTTGGACCCTCGCGGTCTCGACCGGAGCGGAGACCGAGATGGCGGACCTCCTGCTCGAGCGGGAGGGGCTGCGCTATTGGTTCGACGACGTCCTCGGCTCGGCGAGCGGGACCAAGCGCGAGCATCTGGCCGAGTACCGTCGGCGCTACCCCGACGTGCCGGTCTTCCTCGTCGGGGACTCTCGATTCGACATGGAGGCCGCGGCCTCCGTCGGCGGCGTCACACCGATCGGACGCGCCTCGCGGCTTCCCGGTTGGGCGCTCTCCCCGCGGGACCTGGAACGATGGGGCGCCGCCTGGGCTGGCTACTCGCTCGCGTCTCTCCCCGAGGCGCTCGAACGACTCGCACGCCGATCCCCGCCGCGGAAACGTAGTGCGTCCGCCCGGCGCAGGTCGTAGGGCCGGGACCGAGACTCTCAGGGTGCGGGGGGTGACCCCGCACCGCTTTGAACCCGGGTCGAGGGATCCACAGTCCCCCAGGATAAACCAAGCTACCCCATCCCGGCCACG
>JASHUS010000061.1 GCA_030039865.1 Thermoplasmata archaeon | reverse complement strand
GCTTCGTCCGATAGACGAACTGGAGCAGGACCACGAAGAGCGCGACGAAGAGCGCCGCTCCGACGTAGCCGGCCGTCGGCGCCCAGAGCGGACTATCGATTAGCGTGGGGGAAAGCGCGACGATCGCGGCCTGTCCCACGAGCAGCGCCCGGACCCGCCGGTCCAGGTCGGCTCGGGTCCCCAGCGCCAGGATCGCCATCTCGACCGCGGCCGCGCCGAGGAAGCCCGGATTCACGACCACCGCGACCGGCGAAGGGCCCGCCGCACCGGAGAACCCGGAGGCCACCAGGGCGAATCCGACGAGAACGTTGATCCAAATCAGCTGGGCCAGGAGGATCGCGATTTCTCCGCGCGAACGAACCGCCGTGCCGGCCCGGGCCGAGAGAGCGTGGGCCAGAGTGACCCAGACGGCGAGGGCGGCCGCCGCGGAAGCCAGGACGAGGAGCGCAGAGGAGCCGGGACCCAGCAACGCGGCGACGACCACCGCGGCCAGCACGCCGATGAGCCCCAGGCGCTCGGTCGTACGTACGGGAACCTGCGGCCCCTCCAACCGAAGACGGGCCCAGAGTGCGCCCCCCGTCGCCGCGACGACCCCCGTGGCCGTCAGAGCGAGGACGACCTCAGAACTCACCAGTCTCGCCTCCCGTCTCGCTCCCTTCCGAGCTTTCGAGAACTGACTTGCCGTCGAACGCCACCAGTTCGAGGACTATCTGGCACGGGGTGACCATCCCCGAAGGAAGCTCGAGTAGTCCCGCGTTGCCGGTGACATACCCTCCGTCCGTGACGGCCCACCAAAGGAACGTGAGCTCCCACGCGGCGGAGTTCAAGGACAGGTTGCCTCCGTACGCCTTGCCGAGGTCCTGGAAGACGACCAGGTACGCGAGGTCTGCCAGCGGGTAGCTCGAGACCCCCGGCGCATTCACGAGAGAGACTCCGGTCCAATTGGCGCCCGCCGCGTGGGTGGCGTTCTGAAGCGCGGTAGCCGCTCCGCTCACAGTCGAGGGCGAAGGCGCGACGAATTGCCCTCCCGGATTTTGCAGTGCGGCGGTCCCGATCCCCGCGTTGAGCGTGCTGCCGGTGGGGACGTATCCGATCGACCCCGGCGTGCCAGTGATCCGCGCGACCATCGAGATCGAGCTGGATACGCCGACCCCCGTCGGCCAGGCGACCTGGTCCCCCGCGCCGAGGCTCGAGTTCCACGCGGCGCTCGAATCGGCCAGGTATCCCGTGAAGGCTGCGTTGACCGAAGAGGGGTCCGAGCGGTACAGGACCGAGATTTGCAGGTCGCTCGGAAGCGTGGCACCCGGATTCAGCGCGGCGATGGCGGGCGAGTCCCACGTGGTCAGCGTTCCTTCGTAGATCTCGGCAAGCACGCTCCCGTTGAGCTGGAGGGTCCCTTCGAATCCGGGCAGGTCGTAGATGATCGAGACCGACCCGAGGGTCGCCGGAAGAACGTAGACCGGGTCGGGCAGGGCGTCGATCTCGGCGAGGGTCGGAGCGGTGGCCAGGACCGCGAAGTCGGCGGCACGGCTGGAGAGGGCCGAGAGTCCCGATCCGGTGGCCGCGGACGGATACGTGATGGACACGCAGCTTCCGTACGCACCGGTGAACCGGTCCGCGAGGGTCTGCCAGGAGGAGGTCAAGAGAGGCTCCGCGTCCGAGGAGCTCGTACCTTCGAGGGTCACCTTCTGGGTGACTTGGGCCGAGCACGCCTGGGTCCCGAAGAGCCCCGGTGGACCGTCGCTGGCCGGTCGCAGGTTCATCCAGCCGGTCGCGACGCCCACTCCGACCGCGACCAGAATGATCACCACGATGATGACGGCGACCTCACCCAGACGGGTCGGCCGTCTCTTCGGCAGGGTCAATCCGGCCGCCCGCGCCTGGTCAGCGAATTCGCCGACGGCGTCCTCCTGGATTACCGTCGACTCGTCGCTCATGGACGGAGGCGATTTCGCCTCCTTCTCCGACATAGAATTTGTCCGGCCGCGTATATAAACTCGCGACTGCGCGACCGCGGCCTCACCACGACAAGGCGGGTCGGCCGAAGCCCCGGACCGCCGAATGTGCGCGGGGGGGATCGGGGGTTGGGTCTCCCCCGTCGCCTCGCGACCGCCCTCCACCGACCCGTCAGGAAGACGGAAAACGGGGGGTCACTTCGGTGCCGTGCGCATGCCGAAAACCAGTCGAAATGACCGAGCAGGCAGCTCCGCCCGCCATAGGGCCATGTGGAGCCGCATGTACGAGACCCAATCCTACCGAAAGCTGCCATGGTTCAGCACGAAGCCGGACGCCGAGCTCGTACAGTCGGTCCGCTCGAAGTTCTTCCGTCCCGGTTCGCGACTGTTGGACGTCGGGTGCGGCGCGGGCACGAACCTGCTCTATCTCGCGAAGCAGGGATTCGACGTTTTTGGGGTGGACGTCTCGTCCAAGGCGATCGAAGCGGCGAACCGGAGGGCGAGTCGCGAGGGTTTGCCAGTGCGCGCCGAGATCGGGGATGCCTTGCGGCTACCGTTTCCCTCGAAGAGGTTCGACGGAGCGAATGATCGGGGGTGCTTCCACACGTTGCCGATCCACCGCAGAAAGGACTACGCGGAGGAACTCGCTCGAGTACTGCGCCCCGGAGCCGCATTTCAGCTCACGTGGGTGGGCCGCGAGCAGACCACTGCATTCGGCCCACCCCACCGACCGTCACTGGAGGAAGTCACCGCGGCCTTCGAGAGCCGGTTCATCTTCGAGAAAGTCCAGTTCTATCCCTCCCGTTTCAACCACGAGTTCGCCGGTTATGTGGGATGGCTTCGGCGCCGAATC
>JASHUS010000060.1 GCA_030039865.1 Thermoplasmata archaeon | reverse complement strand
GTGATCAAGAAGCACGCGGGTCGCAACTCGCTGAACGTGACGATCACCGTGTTAGGCTTGACGTTCGCGTTCTTCCTGAGCGGGTTCCCCGTCATCGAGTCGGTCTTCAACCTCTACGGGGTCGGTCGGATCTTCGCGTTCTCGCTCGTCCAGTCCGGGGGGACGTTCGACTTCGGGCTGATCTTCGGCACGACGATCCTCTTCACCTACCTCGTGGTCGCCGCCAACATCATCGTCGACATCCTCTACGCGTACCTGGACCCCCGGGTCCGGCTGGGGTGAGATCACCGAACGATGTCGGGTGACACGGCCGGCCCCACCGCTCCTCCCGCCGAGCCCTCGGACGCGGCGAAGCCGCTCTCGGCCGCCCCGAAGGGCAACAGCCGGTGGAAGGCGCGGACCGCCGACCTGCGACGGACCTGGTACTTCTTCCGCCGCAACACGCTCGCGGTGGTCGGGCTTGCGATCCTCCTGTTCTTCGCCGGGGTGTTCGTCTACGGCTACGTCTACCCCGCGCCCGCCACCAGCGCGGTGGACTACTGCGCGACCGACGGGCCCCCGCCGGGACTCTGCACGACCGGTACGCCGATCGTCTGCACGTACCCGCAAGGCTCCGCGAGCCCCGGGCCCGGCTGCTACCAGACCCCCGCCGACTTCAACAATTTCATCCCTCCGACTATCAGTTTTTCTCCGCTGTCGCTCGGCCCCTTGCCGATGGGCTCGCTCGTCTCCCCGACGGCGGGCGGCACCGCGGTCGACCAGGGCCACTTCTTCAACCTCTACGATCTGCTGCTCAAGGGCACCGACTGGTCGATCACGATCTCCGTCGGGATCGTAATGACGGGCGCGCTGATCGGCCTGTTCCTCGGCGCGATGGCCGGTTACTACGGCGGCCTCACGGACGAGATCCTGATGCGCCTGACCGACATCTTCCTCTCGATCCCCGGCATCCTGCTCGTCATCGTCATCGTGATCGCCGGTCGCGAGGTGGGGATCGGCGGGTTCGACGACGACGTCCTGCTCGTGACGCTCGCGTTCATCGTGACGTGGTGGCCGACGTACACCCGTATCGTCCGCAGCCAGTCGCTCGTGGTGCGCGAGCAGAAGTACGTCGAGGCGGCGCGGGCGAGCGGCGCGAAGAACGGGCGCATCCTCCGTAAGCACGTCATCCCGAACAGCGTCTTCCCGGTCTTCATCCAGATGAGCCTCGACGTGGGCACGGTGCCGCTCGTGCTCGCCGCCATCGCCTACCTCGGGTTCATCATCTTCCCCACGCAGATGATCCCCGAGTGGGGCTCGGTCGCCGCCGCCGCGACCGAGGTCATCCCCTCGCTCTTCCAGTACTGCGCGACCGTTTCGAGCTCGTGCGTGATCCCCTGGTGGCAGATCCTCTTCCCGGGGATCGCGCTCTTCCTGTTCGCGATCAGTGTTAACCTTCTGGCCGACGGGTTGCGGGATGCCCTCGACCCCCGCCTCAGGAGGTAGATTGGCCGCGACGACACTTCCGAGGTCTATCGATCCCGTGGCCGGGGGCGCCGCACCGGCCCCCGGCGTCGAGCTGGTGTCCGATGCGGTGACCGCCCCGACCTCGACCGGCGGGGTGGTGCTCGACGTACGCGATCTCACGACGTACTTCTACACGTACGACGGCGTCGTCCGGGCGCTGGAGGGTGTCTCGTTCAAGCTGCGCCGGGGCGAGACGCTCGGCATGGTGGGCGAGACCGGCTGCGGAAAGTCGGTCACTGCGTTCTCGATCACCCGGCTCGTCCAGGAGCCGCCCGGTCGGATCGTCGGGGGGAAGGTGCTCTTCCGGGGCGCGAACCTCCTGTGGGGACTCGAGTCCGAGGCGACGTTCAAGCCGATCAAGGGCAGCGACCGCGTGAAGGTCAAGCGCCGGTTCCGCCGCATCAAGGCGGCGCAGGACCGGCTCGCCTCGATCCGCGGCGGCGGGATCGCGATGATCTTCCAGGAGCCGGGGCAGGCGATGAACCCGGTCTTCTCGATCTCGGACCAGGTCGGGGAGGTCGTGATGCTCCACCGCGGGATCGAGATGATCGACGGCCTGCTCAACGCGACCCCCGACGCCCCCGAGGTGCCCGCCGCGATCGACCAGCTCGTCACGGCCGCGCGCGACGGCGACCCGGCCCGGATCAGCGCCGCCGCGGCCGAGCTCGGTCGGGCGGTCAACCTCCCGACGTTCGGCGTGGAGGCGCACTACGTCGCCAAGGACGCGAACCCCGACTCCTGGGACCGCCTCGCCCACGAGCTCCAGCGACGGCTCACCCGCGTCCGGCTCTCCGGCGCGCAGCGGGGCTACCTCCGCTACCAGCGGAGGCTCGCTGAGCTCGACCAGAAGCTACGGGCGGCCTACATGGAAGAGATGCGCCGGGGCGAGGCCCACGCGTCCGAGAAGCGCCGCGTGCGCGCCGCGCGGCGAGGCGCACGGATCTCGGGCGGGGTGCGGTTCGGTCTGCCCGGGATCAAGCGGCGCTCCAGCAAGCCGCTCCGCGAAGAGACGTTCTGGCGGGTCGTCCAGGCGCTCGAGGGGGTCCGGATCGCGAATCCCGTGCAGATCGCGAAGGGGTTCCCCCACGAGCTCTCGGGGGGGATGCTCCAGCGCGTGATGATCGCGATGGCCCTCGTCGGGAACCCGGACATCCTGCTTGCCGACGAGCCGACGACCGCGCTCGACGTCACGATCCAGGCCCAGATCCTCGAGCTGATGCGTGATCTGCGCCACCGCGTCGGGACGGCGATCCTGCTCATCACCCACGACCTCGCAGTCATCGCCGAGGTCGCCGACCGCGTCGCGGTGATGTACGCGGGACAGATCGTCGAGACCGCGGCCGTGAAGGACCTGTTCAA
>JASHUS010000059.1 GCA_030039865.1 Thermoplasmata archaeon | reverse complement strand
TCGAGGCGCATCGGCTACAGCGGATCAGGTCCTTCTCGAACTCCGCGCCGCACTTCGGACAGACGGTCGCGTCCTCGGGGATCAGGTTGCCGCACTCCCCGCACTCGACGAGGCGGCCCGCCGCCTGGCGTCGGGCGAAGAGCAGGAAGAGCACGATTGCGATCGCCGCGACCGCCGCGATGACGAGCCAGAGCCAGAGCGGCAGCCCGAGGATTTTCTGGTCCCAGAAGTTGACCGGCGGGCCCGGGACGGTGTACGTGCCGGCGATGTCGAACGGCTTCGACGTGACGCCGTACGCGGTGGCCGTGACGGAGAGCGTGTAGGACTTGCCCGGACTCAGGATGTTCGTGAGCGGCACCGTCCAGGAGACGGTGAACGGCTGGTTCGCGCTCCCGGTGCCCGTGCCGACCAGGATCGGCAGGGTCGTCCCGGTCTGGGTCGCGTAGACGTCGATCGTCGCGCTCGCGGTGCCGTTGTAGTCGACGATCCCGGTCGTCGTGTACTGGGTGTTCAGGTTGAGCGTGGTCGTGCCCGGGCCGTTCGCGCTGACGATGCGGATCGTGAAGGCGTAGTTCGGGAACGCCTGGGCCGGCCCGTAGTCGGGCATGCCGTAGCCCGGTGTCCCGAGGGCGACGCCGTCCGGATACGGACGAACGGCCCAGTTGAACCAGTGCGTGGGCACGGAGTAGCCGGGGACCGAGACGGCGACGTGGTAGCCGCCGAGGAAGTTGCCGTCCGGCAGCGTGCCGTACGTGAGATTGCTCGCGGCGACGAGCAGCGTCGCGACCCCCTGCGCGTTGGACGCTCCCCACGCCGGGGCCCCGATCACGAGGTCCCAGTACTCGAGGTAGCCCCACATCGCCGGGTTGGCGGTCGCGATGTCGTTGAGGCGCGTCGCGGTCGCGTTGTTCGCCTGGCTCGTGTCGTAGGCGTAGAAGACCGAGACCTGCGCGTCATCGAGCGGCTGGTTCGCGGGTCCCGCCGTGATGTTGAACGCCGCCCAGCGGTAGAAGTACACCTCGCTCGTGAGGTCGGTCGAGACGGCCGAGGCGCCGAAGACCCCATCGAGCGGCTGACCCGTCGTGACGTTCGCGAGGTACCCGCTCGAGCCGTCCTGGAAGGTGAGCTTGTTCGAGACCCACGGATACGGCCCCTGGACGGAGTAGATGGTCCCTCCGCCGGGCACCCAGTTGAGGGCGATCAGGGAGTTGACCGCGGTGAACGTCGAGCCGCCCGAAACGCCGATGTTGTAGTCCGGCCCGGTGGTGTTCAGCTGGAAGGTCATGTTGATCAGCGTCGTGCCGGTTCCACCGGACGGCACCGAGATCGGCGTGAGGTTGAGGGAGATCTGGGCCGGGGTGTCCCACGTGCCCGTGTAGTTCAGGTACTGAAGGAGGCCGCCCGCGTTGATCGCGTCCGTCAGCGCCGTCGGGAAGTCGAGTGTCGCCCCGCCGAGCGCGGTGCTGTTCTTGAACAGGAGGTCGCCGAGCGTGTAGTTCGTGCCGCCGTAGGTGACGTTGAGCTGCACGACGGTGTTGTTCGACTCGGTCGCGTTCCCGCCAGAGTTCGTGTCGGCGTAGAGGATCACGACGTACCCGCCGAGCACCGACGCCTTCGGGTAGAGCCAGTCCTGGCTCAGCGCGGCGGCGTCGCTCGGACCGGCGAGCTGGTAGCCGGCCGGCGCGGGGAAGAGCGGGGTGTAGATCGGTCCGTTGAGGGGCGTCGGGCGCGTGTAGCCGTTCGTCAGGAGGTCGTTGGCGTAGACGTCCGTGATCGAGCCGCCGAAGACGTTGAAGTGCGCCCCGCCCAGGACGTAGATCGAGGGGGCCCAGACCGTGTCCGCGAAGATGTTCGTCGGTTCGCTGCCCCCGAGGCCGAGCGCTGCGGGATTGCCCGCGACCGTCGAGTCGTTGAGCGTCACCTGCGCGGCCGAGCCGTTGACGAAGAGCCAGCCGGGGAACTCGAGCGAGGACTCCGAGGCGTTGAGCGTGCCCGAGACGCTGAGGTTCAACTTCGCGTAGGCGTTGATGACGTTCAGATCGGTCGTGATCGTCGCGTTGTACAGATTCACCGTTCCCGCGTCCGTGAAGTGGTAGACGTGGCTCGTGCGATTGAGCGGGGTGCCCGTGTCGCCGATGAACTCGACGAACGAGAGCGTCACGTTCGTGACGTTGAGCGTCCCGCCCGCCTCGACCGTGATGTTCCCGCCCTGGAAGTAGGTGTGGCCGGGCGAGGTCGGCTGGATGGTGTAGCTCTGGCCCGGTCCGACGACCAGGTCGCCGTGCGTGGGGGGTAGCGCGGCCGGCGCGGCCGCGTCGTGCGCCGCGGAAGCGGGGCCGGTGGCCGCGATCGATGACGAGGCGGCAGGAACGACGAGCCCGGCCAACCCCGCGGATCCGATCACGACCAGGACGATCACGAAGGCGATCGGAAGGAATTGCGATCGGTCCCAGCCTCGGCGCGCCTCTCCTCCGGAGTGGGAGGGAGAGCCCAAAGAACGTCTCACGACCGAAGAAAGGTTGGGTTCCTGTATTTAACAGTCACCTCGGCGTGGCGCGTTGTATTGCCGGAAATCGGCAGAATACGCGCGTCGCGGCCGAGGTCAGGGCGGAACGGTGAGAACGATCTTGCCGAACAGGTCCGGCGCGTCGAAGCGGGCGAGCGCGTCGGCGGCGTGCTCCCAGGAGAACACGCGGTCGATCACCGCGTGCAGGCGGCCGTCGAGGATCCGGGCCAGCACCTCCCGGAACTCCGCCGCCCCGGCCATGGTGCTCCCGCGGATCGACGCTTGGCGCCAGAAGAGCGTGCGCAGATCGATCTCCGCGGTCGGACCGGCCGTCGCGCCGATCACCACCACCCGTCCCGCGCGCGCCGTCGCGCGCAGCGAGCGGCCGATCGTGGGCGCGCCGACCGAATCGAAGATCACATCGACCCCCTGCTTCTCGCTCCACTGCCACAGGACGCGATCGAGCGGGTGCTCGGCATCGATCGTGAGGAACGCATCGGCGCCCAGGGCCCGGGTCGCGGGAGCTTTGGCGTCGCTGCGGGCGACGACCGCCACCTGGGCCCCGAGGAGCTTCGCGACCTGGACCGCAGCCGTGGGCACCCCTCCGCCCGCGCCGACGATCGCGACACGCTGGCCCGTCACCACGCCGCCGATCGTCGTCAGGGCCCGCCACGCCGTCTGGAACACCAGCGCCACCGCCGCGGCCTCCGCGAACGAGAGCGTCTCGGGGATCGGGTGGACGTTGCGGGCGGGCACCACGACGAACTCGGTCGCGGTGCCCTGCGTATGCTCCCCGACGATGCGATAGTCCCGGCAGAGCGCCTCCTCGCCGCGGCGGCAGGCGTCGCACACCCCGTCCCAGAGCCCGGGATTCAGCAACACGCGCTGCCCGACGGAGACGCCGGCGACGCCGCCCCCGAGCCGCTCGACCACGCCGGATCCATCCGAGCCGAGCACGTGCGGTCGTTCGATGGGGACCCCCGGGATCCCCGCGAGAGTGAACCGGTCGAGATGGTTGAACGCCGCCGCGCGGATGCGCACCCGGATCTCGCCCGGACCCGGGACCGGCTCCGGGACCTCGACGTACGCGAGACGATCGAGCCCGCCGTGTTCCGCGAACCCGAACCCCCGCATGGCCGCTCCCCGGTCACTCCGGGCGGGTGAACTCCCAGCGGGTCCCGCCGGCGCCGTCCTCGAGCGTGATCCCCGCGGCGCCGAGCGCGTCGCGGATCCGATCCGCTTCGGCGTAGTCGCCCCGGGCCCGGGCGCGCTCCCGCGCGGCGAGCGCGACGGGCACGATCGCGGCCCACGCGCCCGCGCGTCCCGTCGGGACGCGAACGAACAGGCCGAGCGTCTCCTCGCCCCAGTCGTACGGCGCGCGCAGCGTCGCGAGCGCGTCGCCCGAGAGCTCGGCGAGCCGATCGAGACGTCCGGCGAGCTCATCGGTCCAGCCGAACAGGAGCGCGATCGCCTCGCGCGTGCTGAAGTCGTCCGCGAGCGTCGTGTCGAGCCGCTCGACGAGGTCGTCCGACTTCGCGGCGAGGTCCTCGGGCACGGGCTCCCCCGGCCGATCCGACCCGTCGCGCTCCAAGAGCTCGGCGATGCGCTCGGCCGGCAACGAGAGCCGCGCGTACGCGGCGCGCGCCTCGGGGAGGCTCGTGCCGCGGGTGAAGTCGAGCGGGCCGCGGTAGTGGGCGTTGAGGTAGAAGAAGCGGAGCACCATCGGGCCGAACTCGTCGAGCGCGTCGTCGAGCAGGTAGACGTTGCCGAGCGACTTCGACATCTTCTCGCCTCCCATGTTGAGGAGCCCGCCGTGCATCCAGTAGTTCACGAGCGGCGACTCGCCGGTCGTCGACTCGGCCAGCGCGATCTCGCACTCGTGGTGCGGGAAGATGAGGTCGAGTCCGCCCCCGTGGAGATCGTAGCGCGGTCCGAAGAGCCGCAGCGTGATCGCCGTGTCCTCGATATGCCAGCCCGGTCGGCCCGGGCCCCAGGGGCTCTCCCACGTCGGCTCGCCCGGCGTCGCGGACTTCCAGATCACGAAGTCCTCGGGCGCCCGCTTCGCGGGATCGACCTCGAGCCGGGCCCCGGGCCGCAGCGCCTCGGTCCGCTGGCCCGAGAGCGCTCCGTACGCGGGGAATCGGGCGAGGCTGTAGTAGACCGAGCCGGCGCTCGCGTAGGCATACCCGCGGTCGACGAGCGTCTGGATCTGCGCGACGATCTCGGCGGTGTAGTCGGTCGCGTGCGGGAAGTAGTTCACCGAGCGGATGCCGAGGCGTTCGGCGGACAGCCGCCAGGCGAGGAAGTGCCGTTCGGCCAGCGCGAGCGGGTCCTCGTCGTCCGCGGCGGCCCGGTCGAGGATCTTGTCGTCGAGGTTCGTGACGTTCTGCACGGAGAAGACGCGATAGCCCCAGCGCGAGAGCGCCCGCGCGACGACGTCGAAGAAGACGAACGTCCGCGCGTGCCCGATATGCGCCGCATCGTACGGAGTCAGACCGCAGACGAAGAGGCCGACGCGCGGGGGCTGGATCGGGGCGAAGACGCGTACCGACCGGCTCATCGAGTCGTAGATCGTGACGCGGCGCATCCTAGGTCCCTCGGAGCGCCGAGCGGACGTCGTCCGCGAGGTCGGCGGGGTCCTCAATCCCGCACGAGAGCCGGACGAGTCCCTCGGTGACCCCGTGGGCCTCCCGCTCGGCCCGGGGCACGCTCGCGTGCGTCATCGAGGCGGGGTGGTCGACGAGCGACTCGACCGCGCCGAGGCTCTCCGCGAGCGTGAAGATGCGCAGCTTCCGCAGGAAGGCAAGGGCCGCGCGCCGGCCCCCGGCGAGCTCCACGCTCACGATGCCCCCATAGCCGGACATCTGCCGCTTCGCCAGGCGGTGCTGCGGATGGCTGGAGAGGCCCGGGTAATGGACCCGCTCGACCCGACGGTGCCCTTCGAGGACCTCCGCGACGGCGCGGGCCGATTGCTCGTGCGCCCGCATCCGGACCCCGAGCGTGTGAAGGCCCCGCAGCGCGAGGTAGCAGTCGAAGGGGCCGGGCACGGCCCCGATCGCGTTCTGGAGCCAGGCGAAGTCCCGGAGCGCCCGACGCGAGCGCAGCGCGAGCGCTCCGCCGACGAGGTCGGAATGCCCGCCGAGGTACTTGGTCGTCGAGTGGAGCACGATGTCCGCGCCCCGCTCGATCGGGCGCTGGAGCGCGGGCGTCGCGAACGTATTGTCCACCGCGAAGCGCGCGCGCGCCCGGTGCGCGAGCGCGATCGCTCCGTCGAGGTCGACCAACCGGAGGAGCGGGTTGGTCGGCGTCTCGACGTAGACGAGATCGGCCCGCTCGCGAAGTGCGGACCGGAGCCGATCGAGGTCGGACATGTCGACGTAGTCGATCCGCAGGCCGAACTGGCGGCGGTGGTGCTCGAAAAGCCGCCACGTGCCGCCGTAGAGGTCGTCGACCGAAACGATGCGGCTGCCGGAGGGGAAGGCCCCGAGCAGCGTTTCGAGGGCGCCGAGGCCCGAGGAAAACGCGAGACCGCCGGCACCGGACTCGAGGGCCCCGATCGCCGCCTCGAGCGCCGCGCGCGTCGGGTTCCCCGACCGGCTGTAGACCCAGCCCTGGTTGCGGTTCGGTGCGATCTGGCGGAAGGTGCTGGAGAGATAGATCGGCACGTTGACCGCGCCGGTGAACGGATCCGGCCGCTGGTGGTCGTGGAGGAGGCGGGTGTCAAACCGCATGGGCCCCTCCCGCCTCCGAAAGGTATCCGACGAGGTCGTGGCGCGTCAGGACGCCGACCGGCGCGCCGCTCGCCGGGTCCCGGACGAGCAGCGTGCCCTCCTCCTTGAACCGGTGCAGGACGTCGGCGACCGGTGCGTCCGCGCTGACCTCGGGCAGGGGCGGAGAGAGGATCTGCGCGACCGAGCGGTCAAGCACGGTCTCGTCCGCGAGGCTCGCGTGCAACGCGTGGTCCTCGAGGAGCGTGCCGACCGACTGGGTTCCCGAGAGGACGGGCG
The DNA here is from genome assembly GCA_030039865.1 of Thermoplasmata archaeon. Taxonomy (GTDB): domain Archaea; phylum Thermoplasmatota; class Thermoplasmata; order Lutacidiplasmatales; family UBA184; genus Lutacidiplasma. The sequence continues at coordinate 7,482 of JASHUS010000059.1, read as the reverse complement.
CCTGGCCGATCCCGTGTTGGCGCAAGAGCTGGAGCGCGTCCCGCACGACGCTCGTGGGCTCGACCGCGACGATCGCCGGCACCGCGCCCTTGCGGGCGACCAAGTCGCGGGCGGTCGCGCCGATGTCGAGCATTCCCTTCTCCCGCATCCAGTCGTCCGAGTAGAGCTTCGATAGATACCGGTCCCCGGAGTCCGGGAGGATCACGACCACCGTCGCACCGTCCGGGAGCGGGCGCCGGCCGAGCCATTGGAGCGCCCCGGCGACCGCGCTCCCCGAGGAGCCGCCGACGAAGAAGCCCTCCTCGCGGGCCAGCCGTCGGGCCATCTGGAACGACTCGCGGTCGTTGACCTCCACGAACTCGTCGAGGTGCTCGAAGTGGATCGTCTTCGGGATCATGTCCTCCCCGATCCCCTCGACCAGGTACGGGACCGCGGTCCCGGTCGAACCCGTTCGGAAGTACGGGCCGAGCACCGAGCCCGCGGGATCGACCGCCACGATCCGGACCGAGGGCCGGTGCTCCTTGAAGTACCGCCCGATCCCGCTCATTGTACCGCCCGTGCCGACCGTCCCGATCACGGCGGCCAGTGACGCCCCGGCGTCCCGGTCGATCTCGGGTCCGGTCGTCCGGTAGTGCGCCTCGGGATTGCCTTGGTTCTCGTACTGGTTCGGGTAGTAGGCGTTCGGGATCTCCTGCGCCAAGCGTCGCGCCACCGAGTAATGGCTCATCGTGTGGTCCGGCGGCACGCCGGCGGGGGTCACGACGACCCGGGCCCCATACGAACGGAGCAACCGGATCTTTTCCGAGCTCATCTTGTCGGGGATCACGAAAACCGTGCGGTACCCTCGGACCGCCGCGATCAGGGCGAGCCCGACCCCGGTGTTCCCGCTCGTCGCCTCGACGATCGTGCCGCCCGGTCGGAGCCGACCGGTCCGCTCGGCCTCCTCGATCATGCTCGCCCCGATCCGGTCCTTCACCGAGCCCCCGGGATTGAGGTACTCGAGCTTCGCGAGCACGCGGTACGGCAGACCCTGCGCCACGTGGCGCAGCGGAACGAGCGGGGTGTTTCCCACCAGGTCGAGGATGCTGTCCGCCACGCGCGACCGGTCCGACATCGGCTCGGTCGGTAGCCGGCCCGCCCATAAAGTCTGATGGCGGCGCCCCGGTTTCGTCGAGAGAGCGAGCGCCGCGACGGAGTCTACGGTACGAGCGAAGGCCTCCGAGAACGTTCGGCAATCATTGGAATTCGGCAAGTTCTTAAACCATGACCCACAGACCCGTTGGCCGGATGCGCCCGCGCTTGAGTCCGGCCGGCAGGATCGAATTGGTTCGGGGAATCTCACTTCCCGGACCGGGGCCTGCCGGGATCTCGCCCCTCTCGTGGGGCTGAGCCCGCCCGCGACTTTCCGCGCTCGCATTGGGGGAGGCGACTCGGACCATGGACGACTCGTGGAGGGCGAACGGACGAGATGCCCGACGCCGATGGGCGCTGGTCCTCTGCGTGGCGGTGCTGGGCGTGACGAGTGGCCTGGCCGTCGGGAGCGGCGGCTCGCGGCCCGGCAACGTGGCGGGGGCGGCGAACGCGACGAGCGGGGTGTCGGCCGACGGACTCGCCGGGTCGGCCGGCTCGAGCTCGGATCAGGTCGTGACCCTCGTCCCGGAACCCGCGGGCACGGCCTCGGGGTGCGTCCTCGCGAGTCTCTCGGACCCGTATCCCGAATCGACGGTAGGGTACCTTGCCTTCCAGGGGAACCTCTTCGCGCTCCCGTCGGGCAGCGTCGGCGAGACGGAGCTCTGCTACCACGCGCACTCCGGCACGCTCACGGACCGCACGACGTTCGCGAGCCTGCCGGACGCAACGCAGCACGACGTACTCGGCTACCCCGAGGCGATCCTCGGGGAGAACATCTACGGCGGCGAGGCGGGGGCCACGAACCCGAGCCTGCCCCTGCCCTTCGATACGTTCGGGAACTTGACGCACCACGACGCGTGGGTGACGCTCGACTACTCGGTCGAGGCCCCGGGCGACAGCCCGTTCGACTTCGCCTTCGACGACTGGTTCTCGGTCGACCGAGCGACGTCCAGTTCGACGGGCGACGTCGGCGACCGTATCGAGCTCATGATCTGGTTCGCGAACGACATCGGGATGTACCTTCCCCAGACGAAGGTCTCGATCCCCTCCTACCTCAACGGCTCGGCCGCGCCGGGCACCTGGTTCCGCGACGACCTGTGCATGGGTTCGCAGGACATCACGTTCGACTACCTTTACGCGCCGAGCGGATCGACCCCCGGTTACGGGGAACGGTCGGGGACGATCGCGGTCAACCTGACCGCGATCCTCGATAACGTGGCCTCGGTGATCCGCGGCGGGGCGTGCTGGGCGTCCGCCGGGACGTCGGTGAGCTCGTTCTATGCCGACAACTTCCCGCTCGGAGCCGAGTTCTATCCGACGGAGAACGACGTCGCGAGCGTCGACTGGCGAGTCAGCGGACTCTGCTACACGCTGGTCGCCGGGAAGGCCACCGATCGGAAGGTCGACTGCGGCTCATCCGCGTCGGACGTCTCTTTCGATTCGTTCGTCGGCGGGCCGCCGTCGAGCGTGCCCGCGGCCCCTTCGGCGCCCCGCGCTCCGCTCCCTCCCGGCGGACGCACCTGGCCCGGTACTCTGCGAGACCTCGCGCGAGCGTCGGGCGCCGAGTCCCTCCCGGGTCCGTTCGGTACGAACTCGTTCGTTCCAGAGCGCCTGAGCGCTTAAGGCAGGAACGCGCCTCGTTCGCGCAACCTCGTCGCCATGCTCGGCTCGCTCGAAACGGAAGTACTGAGCGCGCTGCGCGATCTCGGGCAGGGGCCGGCCCGGGACGTCCGGCGCGCCCTTGAACGCCGGGGAGTCCGGGTCGCGTACACGACGGTGGCGACGACCCTCTCGCGTCTGTTCGACAAGGGACTCGTGAGCCGCCGGCGCGAGACGTGCCGGGGCGGGGAGCGCTACGTCTATCGGCCGGCGAACGTGGAGCAGAAATACCTGCGGAATCTTCTGCGCGGCGTGGTGGCCATGTTCGGCCCGGCGGGGGTCGTCCACCTGAACGAGGAGATCGCGAAGCTCGACCCGTCGCAGGAGCAAGAGCTCCGGCGACGGCTGCGGCTCGAGTGATCCGCGGACCGACGCGATGGCGTTCGCGGGGGCGGCGCTCAGCTACACACCGGTCGCGGTGTGGATCGCGATCGGCGTCGTGCTCCTCGTGACGTTCCGACACAGCAACTCGACCACGGTCCTTCGGGTCGCGGCGCTCTTCCTCGCCACATGGGCCCTCCTCGCGACGACGGTCCTCGTCTGGGTCCTCGCGAACGGCGGCGTCGACGGGGCAATGCGGCTGCTCGGGGCGCCCCTCACGCTCTTCGCGAGCCCCTCGCCCGTGATCTGGGTGGTCGGAGCGATCGGAGCGTTCGGGGTCTTCCTTGCCGCGTTCCTTCTGAGCCAAGCCGTCGGCCGGGGGTTCCTCGCGCTCCTGCCGCTCTCGCCGGTCCCATGGCCCGCGCGGCTCCCGGCGCCGAGCGGTTCGACGAGCCTTCTCGAGTTCCCCTCAGTCCGCGCCGAGGCGTTCACGTTCACGCTGCTCGAGCGGGGAGGGCGTCGGCTCTTCCGCCGGCACGACGTCATCCTCGTCTCGCGGGGCCTCCTCGATCAGCTGACGATGGAGGAGTGGGTGGCGGTCGTCGCGCACGAGTTCAGCCACCTCTGCGAGCTCGACGGCCGGTACCTCACGTTCTTCCGCACACTCGCCCGCATGATGCGCTGGGACCCGGTCCTCGCCTACCTCGCGGACTCGCTCACCCGGCGCGAGGAGTACCGGGCGGACCTCGACGCGGTCGAGCTCACAGGTCGCCCGCGGGCGCTCGCGCGGGCCCTCTACAAGGCGTCGAGCGTTCCGGCCCGCGCGCCCCTCGGCGTGGCGGCCTTCCTCGGCGTCGGGGGCCGGCGGGGCCGACGGCAGGCGGTCGAGCGGATCCGGCGACTCGTCGCGCTCGCGGAGAGCGGGCGGTTCCCGGAGGAACCCGTTGACTAGGCCGGCGCGATCTCGCCCCCCGATCGTCCTGGTCCTGGCGACGTGGGCCGCCGTCGGTCTGGCGGTCGCTTCGCTTCCGAGCGGCGCCCGTGCGGCCAGCTACCCGACGCTTCCGGTGGAGGACGGTCGGGTGTTCGTCGGGAACTTGAGCGCCCCGTCCCTGACCCCGGGATCCGCGGGGTCGATCGGCTTCAGCGTCGGCAACCCGCTCTCCGGGCCCCTCGACTCGGTCGTGCTCACGCTCGACCTGTACGCGTTCAACGCCTTCCCCGGTAACGCCACGTCCACGGTACCGGTCGCCGGCGCGCCGATCCTCACGCTCGGAGCGGGTTACTTCGGCTTGGACGGACCGTTCCAGAACGTGAGCATCCCGTCGCTCGCGCCGGGCGAGGTCTATCGGGGGAGCGTCGGCGTCACGACGTCGTCGACGACCCCGTCCGGAACGTTCGCGATCCGGACGGCGCTCTCCTTCGACCTCGGGCCGAACGGTACCGCCTACCGGCTCGAATCGCGGGGCTGGTTCACGGCGGCCGCCTGGGCCGCGGCGACCGAGCTCCCGAACGGGAGCGTGACACTCAATCTCACTCGGCTCGGCGTGTCGGGCGTGACCCCCGAGACCGCGGTCCTGGTGACGACCTCGGACTGGGGCTGGATCCTCGGCGCGATACTGGCCGGCTCGATCGCGCTGGCTGCCGTCGCCGCCTGGATCTACTTCCGTCGGAGTTCCGGGCCGGGCCCGGGACCGGGGTCGACCTCGGGCACCCGATAGGCGCCCGAGGCGACCCAGGCGCTGAGCGCCTTCGGAAGGAGGCGGACGAGCGAGGGCGACTCGCGCAGGAGCCGACGGGCGACGTGCGTGGGGAAGTCGATGTCCCCGAACGCCACGATCGTGCCGGAGAGTTCGCTCGATCGCAGGACATCGATCAGCGCGTCGAGCTCCGGGTCCGTCAGCCGGGCGAAGAGTCGGCGAAGGTAGAGCGCCCGGCGGAACTCCTCGCCCAGCTCCTGATGCCAGGCGAGGTCGTACGGGGCGAGCGCCCGCGCGCTGAGGTCGTCGCGCGCGAGCGCCGGATGCGCGACATCGGCGGCGATCTCCGCGCAGCGCATGCCCGTGAAGATCCCGCCTCCGGAGAGCGGCTTGACTTGAGCGGCCGCGTCGCCCACGAGGAGGACGCGCGGGCCGTGGGTCGCAGGGACCTCGCCGATCGGGATGCCCGAGACGAGGTAGGCCGTCGGTCCGACGAGCGGCCGACCGAACCGCCGGGCGAGGTACTCGAGCAACCGTCCGAAGTACGTACGAGCGGGCGTTCCGTCCGCGTCGACCGCCAGGCCGACGCGCGCGCCGCCCTGCCCGTCGGGGATCCACCATCCGAAGAGCCCCGGGGCGATCGTGCGACCGAGGTAGACCTCCACCACATCGGGGTCGCCCGGGCTCGTCGGGATCTCAGCCTCGAACGCGGGCAGGATCTCGACCGGGCGGCGGAGCCGGTACGCGCGGGCCACGGCACTGGCGACGCCATCCGCGCCGACGACGAGCCGGGCCGAGAACTCGAGCGCCCCCCCGTCGCGGTCGATCGCCTGCACGACCTCGCGTCCTCCGACGGACGGTAGCCGACGGACGAAGCGAACGCCCGTACGGAACTCGGCTCCGGCGCGCGCGGCCCGGTCCGCGAGGTGGATGTCGAGTCCGGCGCGATCGATGACGAACGCCCGGGGTTCCGGCGCGCGGAACGACGTCGAGCCGAGGCTGGGACCGAAGACCGCGGCGCCCCGCACCGCGGCGCGGACGAACCCGTTCGACCCGGCGAGGTCCAGCACCCGCTGCGAGACGAGGCCCGCGCACTGCACGGGGAGCCCGACGCGGTCGTGCTCCTCGAGCACGACGGTCGACCATCCCCGGGCGGCGAGGCGTCCCGCGATGGTGGAGCCGGCGGGTCCCGCCCCGACGACGAGCACATCGACCGAGGGCATCGACCGGCCGAGAGGCCGACGGGACTTAACGGAGGGCGGGGCTCACCCGGCGCGCCACGGCGTCGCGACCAGGTCGGTCCGCTGCCGGGGTTCGACCGCGGACGCCTCGACGGGCACCGTCCCCCCCGAGCGGAACGCGAGCAGCCCCGTCCATGCGATCATCGCGCCGTTGTCCACACAGAGCGAGCGCGGCGGGGCGAACATCGAGCCCCCCCGGCCCTCGACCATCGTTCGCACCATCGTCCGCAGTCGCTCGTTGCACGCGACGCCGCCGCCGAGCACGACCGCGCCGCGCTGACGGTGGGCGAGCGCGCGCTCCGTGATCTCCGTGAGCATCGAGTAGGCCGTGACCTCCACCGAGTAGGCGAGGTCCGGCCGCGCGACGCCTTTCGCGTGGTGGGCGAGCGTCGCCGTGAGCATGCCCGAGAACGCGACGTCCATCCCGTGGACCGAGTACGGCAGCGGGAGGATCTCCCCCGAGCCCTGCCGCGCCTCGGCTTCGAGCGCCGGACCGCCGGGGAACGTCCCGCCGAGCCCGATCCACAGCTTGTCGAGGAAGTTGCCGACGCCGATGTCCAGTGTTTCGCCGAGCACCCGGTAGCGGCCGCGGGCGTACGCGATCACCTGCGTGTTGCCGCCGCTCGCGTAGAGCAGGATCGGATCGTCGAGCCCACTGAGGACCCGGGCGATCTCGACGTGCGCGACGCAGTGGTTGACGGGGACGAGGGGCCGCTCCCACACGAGCGAGAGCATCCGGGCGACGGTCGCCCCCGCGCGCAGGCACGGCCCGAGCCCTGGCCCCTGCGCGAAGGCGACCGCCTCGATCTCGGTCGGCCGGACGTGCGCCGCGTCGAGCGCCCGCGTGACGAGGTCCGGCAACAGCTCGACATGATGGTTCGCCGCCTCGCGGGGATGGATGCCGCCGTGCGGCGGGCGGTACATGTCGGAGGCGAGCCCGAGGACCTGAGCTCCTTCTCCGACGATGCCGACCGACGCGGTGTGCGCGGTCGACTCGATGCCGAGGACGACCATCGCGCCACACGACCGCCCGGGCCTCTTAGCCCCGGCGGGCAGCGCGAGACTCAGTCTTCGGTCGACTCGATCCGGAAGCGCACGCGCATCCCGCGCAGCGCCTCTTGAATCCGATCGGCGAACTCGAGCGACTCGCCGACCCCGGCGGGGCGGCCCCAGTCGTACCGGAAGTCGTACCCCTCGGTCTCGGCCTGGAAGCCGAGGTCCTCGAGGACCTCGGCGACCTCCGAGTAGGGCGCCCCCTCGCTGTCGAGCTGGAGCAGCAGGAACGTCTTCGTCATCGGCGCGCCCGGTTCCATTACGGTCGCCCCGGACACTCGGCGCCAATAAAGCTCTCGCCGAGCCCGAGCCGCCGGTCAGCCCGGCGCGGCCCGCGGCGACGGCCCGTCATCGTCGGAGCGAGGACCGCGTTCGTG
>JASHUS010000058.1 GCA_030039865.1 Thermoplasmata archaeon | reverse complement strand
ATGCCCACCGCGGGCGCGCCGCCTCCGCCGGCCGCGGGCACCGCCGGTACGCCCGAACCGGCCGCACCGATTCACGCTCCGGCCCCGGCGAAGCGCCGGCGGAAGGCGCCGGCGACGACGCGCCGAAAGTCGATGGCGCCGGACGAGTCCACGGCCCCCGCCGAGGCCTCCGCCGCCCTCCCCGATGCCGAGTCGAGCGCGTCGGGGGAAGTCACGGGGGGTCCGAAGGCGAAGAAGCGGGCGCCGCGCAAGCGAAAGGCGCCGACCGTCGTGGGGGGGCGCAGCGGGTCGTCGGCCCCCCCGCACCCCTCGCCCGCGGCGACCGAGGCTAGCGCGAGCGCGCCGAAGGAGGACGCATGACGCCGGGCGAGGCCGTCACCGAACATCGCGTGCCGACGGGGATCCCCGGTCTCGACGTGATGCTCGGCGGGGGACTCGTCGCGGGCCGTCCGTATCTCGTCACCGGCGGTACCGGCAGCGGCAAGACGCTCCTCGGTCTCACGTTCCTGCTCGAGGGCCTGAAGCGCGGCGAGGAGGTCCTGCTCGTGGCGGTCGACGAGCCTCCGAACGAGATCGTCGAGAACGTCCTCTCGTTCGGCTGGGACCTCTCCGCGGTGAAGACGCTCGAGGCGAACCCGGGCACCCACGCGATCAAGCGCAACGTCGCGGTCCAGGAGATCCGGACGATGACCGACCTGAAGTCGATGCGCGATCTCTCGACCGAGACCAAGAAGCCCGCCGACCTCGAGGACATCTCGGTCCAGTCGATCCAGCTGAAGCTCCGGCAGCAGATGGCCGACAAACCGTTCCGACGCGTCCTCGTGGACTCGATCACGTCGGTCCGACGTTTCGCGGTGAAGTCGTCGGTCGACCCGCAGGCGGAACGCACGGAGATCCAGTCGCTGCTGCGCTTCCTGTCCGAGGCGGGGGTCACGACGCTCATCACGGCCACGCCGAGCGACCCCGCGATCCTCACGCCCGAGGAGGTCCTCACCCGCGGGGAGATCCTCCTGACGCGCAAGTGGATCGGCGACCGGTCGGTCCGGCAGCTCAAGATCGTGCGGATGCGCGGTTGCGCCCACGACCCCGAGCGCCGGCCGTTCGTGATCTCGCCGCAGGGGATCGTCGTCGGCTGATCCCCCGTCGGGTCACGCACGTAATGGGGAGCCGGCGCCTGGGCGCCCCGTGGCGCGTTGGCTCCTGAAGGAAGAGCCGGAGCACTACGCGTGGTCCGACCTCGTCCGGGACGGGCGGACGGAGTGGGACGGCGTCCACAACGCGCTTGCCCTCCGGTACCTGAAGTCGATGCGGCGGGGCGAGGAAGCGATCTTCTACCACACCGGCGACGAGCGCGCGTGCGTGGGCATCCTGCGCGTGGCCGCCGCACCGCACCCGGATCCGCGGGACGAGCGGGGGTCCTGGTCGGTCGCCGTCGTGCCCGTACGGCCGCTCGCGCGGCCGATCCCGCTCGCGGAGTTGAAGTCGGACCCCGGTTTCGCCGGCTTCGAGCTCCTCCGGATCGGTCGACTCTCCGTCGTCCCGGTCTCGGGGCCCCACTGGACCCGGCTGATGGCCCACGAACGTCGGGGGTCGAACGGGCCCGATGCTACGGAAGCGCCGGCGGGTCGCGCGCGAGGTGGCGCGCGACGGCCGGGACCGAGCGGGGCGCGGCGAAGACGCTGACCGCCCGGTCGGACGGCGAGCGGGTCGCGAGGCTCCGCCACGGGCTCGGACCCCGGAACGGGTACGTCGTGCGCTCGCCCGAGCGCAAGCCGACCTGGCCCCAATCGTCCTCGGGACCGTCGCGGGCGTCGAGCGCGGCCAGGTCGATCAGGACCGAGCCCCGAGGGCATCGAGCTCCGTCGGCGAGGGCGTCCTCGAGCGCACGGCGGTCCGTGGGGCGTTGGAGGAGGCGCTGCCACCGGGGGCGCGCCCCCTCCTCGAGATCACGGCGGTCGCCGACGCGCTTGTACAGCCGCCGCTCGTAGAGCCCCCGCGCGAGGTCGCCGGGGAGACCGGCGCTCGACCGGAGCGTCGCGAGGAACTCCCCGTCCGTCAGCCGGAAGAGCGCGCGCGCGGACTCGGGATAGCCCCGAAGCCGCTCGACGGCCGCCTGGGCCATCATCTCGGCGGCGCGGACGGTCTTGTGATAGTAGACGGAGCTGTACATCAGCGCCCGGCCGACGAGGAAGCCTTCGACCGCGCTGCGGCCCTTCTCCGCGAAGACGAGCCGACCGCCGGCTTCCCCGACGGTGTCGAGGAGGCGGACCGCGTCGATCGCGCCGTGGCCCACGCCCGTGTAGTACGCGTCCCGCTGCAGGTAGTCGATGCGGTCCGCGTCGATGGGCCCGTGCAGGATCTGCCGGAGCAGCCGCGGGCCGGTCGCGCGAGGGCCGGGGTCGATGAGATCGGCGACGTCGGAGGGGACCAGACCGTGGCGACGCAGCACCGCGGGTACCTGCGGCGGGTCCCAGGGTCCGTCGACCTCGCGGCCTTCGATGCGCGCGCGCGAGACCCATTCGTGACCGTGGCCCAGCACCTCGACCATCGGTCCGTCGAGGGTGTGCGAGAACGGCCCGTGCCCGAGATCGTGGAGCAGCGCGCCGGCCGCGATGCGCTCGGACGCCGCCGGATCGAGGCCGAGGCGGGCGGCCATCTGGACGGCGACCCAGTACGTCCCGAGGGAGTGCTCGAGCCGCGTGTGGTTCGCCCCGGGGAAGACCAGGTGCGCGAACCCGGTCTGGCGGATCCCCCAGAGGCGCTGGAACTCCGGCGTGCCGACCAGCGCGAGCGCGACGCCGTCGAGCCGGATCGGCCCGTGCACCGGATCGAAGATCGACTTGTGGGCGGGCCGTCGCGACGATCGGGCGGGCACGAAGTCGCGACGCCGACTCCGGGATAAATCGGCTCGGCTCCGGGGGGCGCGGCTTCCACCCGGGCCGAACGTATTTATCACGACCGGGGGGTTGAAAGGGCGAGATGCCCCCAGAGGAGTCCGGGGCGCCGTCCGGGCCCGACCTGATTTCGGAGGTCCGACGGCAGTTCCAGCAGGTTCAGACCGCCGAGTCCCGCCCCGATCGCGCGCGGTACCTGAGCGCGCTGAAGGGATTCCTCGCGACGGCCGAGGGCCACTCCGCGGAGCTCGCCCCCTACGCGAGCGAGATCGGGCCCTGGCTCGCCGAGGCCGCGCTCGCCTTCTCGCGCGCCTCCCAGCCGGCTCTCGCGCAGCGCGCGGTCGATCTCGGACTCGAGATCGCGCCGGGCTCGTCGCAACTCCTCCACCAGAAGGCCCTCCTCCTGCTCTCGCAGAACCGCGACCTCGACGAGGCCCTTGGCCTGGTCGACAAGGCGCTCGAGGCGAACCCCCACGACAAGGGGATCTGGGCCACGCGCGGCGACGTCCAGCGTTTGCGGCACCAGGACGCCGAAGCCGTGGAGGCGTACCTCCGCGCCCAGGCGCTCGACGCCGCTTCGAGCCAGTACGCCGACCGAGCGCTGAAGGTGGCACCGCACGACGCCCGCGCGCTCCGGACGAAGCTCGACCTCGCCCGCGCACTGGGCGGGGACGTCCGGGCGCTCGCTGCGTGCGACGAGCTGCTCGCCGGTAATCCGGACGATCTCGAACTCGTGTTCGCCCGGGCCGAGCTCCTCGCCGCCGTCGGTCGCGAAGCCGAGGCCCTCGAGCCGCTCGCCCGCGTCCGCCAGGCGCGCGCGGACGACGCACGGGCCGCGCGCCTCGAGGCCCGGCTACTGTTCCGGCTCGGGCGCGACGAGGAGGCGGCCACCGCGGCGAAGGCGATCCTCGCGAGCCCCGCGCCCGACGCTCCCGCGCTCGAGGAGCTGGCCCACCTGGCCGAGCCGAAGGCGCCCGAGCTCGCCCTCGCGGCGCGCGAGCGCCTGCGCGAAGTCGACCCGCGGAACGTCCAGAACCTCCTCGACCTGCGCACCCTCGCCATGCGGCTCGAGCGGGCCGACGCCGCCCGGGCGGCGTGCCGGGCGATCCTCGACGCGCACCCGCAGAACCTGGAGGCGATGCGGGGCCTCGCCGAAATCGAGCTCGCCGAGGGGCACCTCGACGGGGCCCTCGCCGCGTACCACGAGCTCCTGGTCGCCCATCCGCACGCGCTCAGCGAGGCTCGCAAGGGTCTCGAGACCGCGCGGGAGGCCCAGAAACCCGAGTCGATCCGGCAGTTCGCGGAAGCGATCCTGGCCGAAGAACCGAACGACGTCGCCGCCCAGCTCGGTCTTGCCGAGTCGCTCTCCAGCGCCGGGGACCGCGCGGGCGCGGTCGAGGCGTACGATGCGCTCATCCGTGCGCACCCGACGGAGCTGTCGTACCTCCTCGAGAAGAAGGAGCTGATCGCGAAGTCCAGCGAACCGGCGGCGATCGCCCCGGTCCTCGACGAGCTGTTCCGGCTCGATCCGACGCGGACCGATATCGCGATCGAGCGCGGCAACCTCTACCTTGGCCTCGCCTACGACCGGCCCGAGGGTTCGGCGGACCGCGACCGGGACGCCCGCACGGCCCTCGTGTCGTACGAGCGCGCGTCGATCGATCCCGAGGCCGTCGACGTCGCCCAGCTCGGCCTCGCGCGCGCTTCCCGGCTCGTCGGCGACCACGACCGGGCGATCCGCGCCTACGAGGCGTTCCTCGCGCGCGAGCCGAACCACCGACGTCAGGACATCCTGAAGGAGCTCGGGCATGCGCTGCGGGAGGCGGGCCGGTACTCCGAAGCGTCGGAGGCGTACGGCCGCGCGATCGCGGGCGGGGTCGAGGACCCCGACCTGTTCTGGGGCGCGGTCGAGGTGCTGTCGCT
>JASHUS010000007.1 GCA_030039865.1 Thermoplasmata archaeon | reverse complement strand
AGGGTTCCCACGAGCGGTAGCCGGGCCGGGAAGAGACGATCGATCTCTTCGAACTCCCGCGGGCCCCACAGGTCGAACCGGATCTCGGCGAGGTCCGCTCCGGCGGTCGCGGCGTCGTCGATCTCCCGACGGGCGACGTCGGCCGAGCTCGCGGGCAGTGTCACGACGATCGCGGGGACCGGACCGTTCATCGCTCTTCGATCGTCTCCTCGATCGCTCGGCCGAGGTGCCGCGCCGCCGCCAGACGCACGCCGCGAACGATCGCGCCGTCGTGCAGATCCGTCGTCGCGATGCGGTCCGTCTCGCCCGACAGTCGGACTGTCTCCGCTTCCTGCAGGAACACCGTGCGGTGGGCCCCGCCGTCGTCGGCGGTGACGACCACCATCGGTCGACGTTCGACCTTCAGCCGGCCGACCCGGACCGAGCGGCTCCCCCCATGGGGGTCCGTCGCGAGGACGCTGTCGCCGGGCGCCAGTTCGGCCAGGTAGCGCGTGGTCCCGTCGGCCATGAGGACGTACGAGTGCGCCGAGCCCGCGTTCACCCGGAACGGGCGGGCTCGACTGAACTTCGATCCGACCGCCTCGCTGGCGACATGGAAGAGGAACGCCGCCGCGCTCCCGACCAGAAGGCCCTCGCTCGGCCGGAGCAGCGACGTCGTGTCGACGATCACGCGATCGCCGAGGCCCGCCGGTCGGGCCGAGATGACGCGCACGCTGGTCCAGTGGAGCCGCGCGGGGAGCGGCCCCTCGACGATCGCCTCGATGGCATCGACCTCGGAAGCCGTGCGCGCGAGCACGATCACCCGATCGGCCCCGTGCTCGAGGGCGCCGAGCGCCCCGGGCACCTCCGCCGCGGACCGGGCGTACGTCCAGATCTCGAAGCGGTGCCCGCGGGCGGCCACGGCGTTCTCGAGCGGGATGACGCGATCGCCCGTCCACTCGAGCGCGACGGTGCCGCCGGCCGGCACCTGCGCGAGGACGCGCGCCAGCTCCGCTTCATCGGGCACGACCTGGATCGGGATCGGCGGCTGGCCCAAGCGAAGGAGGGCCGCGCCGTCGCGCCGGATCACTTCCTCGCCCGGTTCGGGAGAAAACTCCGCGTCCTGCGCGACGACGAACCGGGAGAATCCGCGGCGGCGCGCCCGCTCAACGATCGCCCGGCCCTCGGCCGCGTCGGAGGCGGCCGGTGCGATCGCGACGCGCTCCCGCGACACGCCGCCTCCCTAGCTCGCCCCGTGGAGAAGGTCCGCGATGCGACGGGCGAGCGGCGCGACGGGGCGCCGCTGGAACAGGTTTCGGCCGATGCAGATGCCCGCTCCCCCCGCGGCGATCGAATCGCGCACGACGCCGAGGAACTCCCGCTCGTCGTCGACCCGCACACCCCCTCCGATCAGCACCGGTACCGGCGTGGTCCGGCACATCCGGGTGAACTCCTCCCGCGAGCCGGGGTACGTCGTCTTGACGATGTCGGCGCCCGTGTCGGCCGCGGCGCGGGCCGCGTGCCGGATCTCGTCCGGTGTCCCTCCGGTGCCCTTCTTGACATAGGCCATGCACAGCAGCGGCAGCCCGAGCTGGCGGCACTCGTCCGCCACCACGCCGAGGTCCCGCAACATCGCCGGTTCCTCGGGCACGCCGAAGTTGACCTGGACGCTCAGGACGTCGGCGCCGAGGCTGACCGCCTCGGCGGCCGTGCCGACGAGCACTTTGAGGTTTGACGTCGAGCCGAGGGTCGTCGACGCCGAGACGTGGATCCCGAGCCGCGTCGTCGGACGCAAGATTGGCCCCACGTCCCGGACCGCCCCCTTCGTCACGATCAGGAGGTCGACCCCGCCGTCCTGGAGCTCGACCGCGAGCGGTCCGACCTCCTCCAGCCCGTCGATCGGGCCCATCGAGACCGCATGGTCGAGCGGCACCGAGAACAGGCGGCGTTCCTCACTCGGAAACAGTCGCTTCAGTCGGATCGTTTTTCCGTACACTGCTTTCCCTCTGTTGTTCTATGTAGGAGGGAAGCGACCGGTCGGGCCGGTCCCGTACCGTGCAGGGCACGTCGGGTCGGCGCCGTCCCGGCGCCCCCCGTTCACCAGAGCCAGGTCGAAACCGTCGTCGGGGCCGTCCCGCGCGCGACGCCCATCCCCGACCGGCCTGGCATACGGTTTCCGGACCCCCTTGCCTCTACTTAACCTTCGACGGACCGGCCGCGAGGCCGTTGGTCGCGGCCAACACCCCGTCCACGAGCAGCGAGTGGATCGAGAAGCCTCGGAGCATCTGGTCCCACATCTGCTTGCGGATCTCGGGCGTCTTCGCGAAGCCCGCGACGATCTGGCCGATCCACTCGCTGTGCTCCACGTCGGCGACCACGTGCAGCCGGTAGTATTCGAGCGGGCCCTCGGCCACGTGGTAGAGGTCGCGGAACGCCGGCAGCAGCCGCGCGCAGAGCTCGACGTTCGGGGGTTCCGACGATCCCGCGGCCGACACGTAGAAGGTGTTCACCCGGTTCGTGTAGAGGAAATCGTCGATCGCGACCATCGTGCTGGGCAGCAGGGGGGCGCCCTGGACCTCCGCGCGTGTCAGCCCGAGGCCCTCGCAGAAGCGCAGCCAGAGCTCGGGATGCCCGGGCTCCTTCCCCTTCGGGTCGCCGGCTTCCTCGACGAGCTGATCGAGGATCATCCGACGATACGGATCGTTCGCCGGGTCCCACGAACAGTTCGAGAAGCGTTCGGCCATCGCGATCGGGACGCTGGCGAGCCACGGGTAGAACTGCTTCGCCCACTCCCGCACGACCGGGAGCGGCACCTCGCCCTTCTCGAGCTGCGCGAAGAACGGGTGCGTTCGGAACGGGTGCTGGGACATCTTGTACTTCGTCAGCTCGTCGCGGAACGTCGCGCCCTCGAACCGATCCCACGGAGCGTCGCCCATCGGCGGGGCGAGTCGGCCCGGGCTATTTGGTCGCCGAGGTTCAGCGCGGAACCTCGGCGTTTATGGACCGTCGGCCCGCTCGGCGCGCGTGGCGTCCTCGGCGGGCCCGGGCACGGGCGTCCCGGCGTACGGCCCCCTCGCCGGAGTTCGCGTGCTGGACTCGGCCCGTTTCGTCGCCGGCCCCTGGGCGGCGACGTACCTCGGCGAGTTCGGCGCGGAGGTCGTCCACGTCGAGGGCCCTCCCTTCGCCCCGCCCTACGCGGACGCGACGCGCACGCTCCGCCCGCTGCTCGCGGGTCACGATCCCGCCGACCAGGTTTCGGAGTCGTGGGTCCAATACTCCCGGAACAAGCTCTCGGTGGGACTCGACGCGCGCCGTCCGGAGGGGCGGGCCGTCTTCCTCGACCTCCTCCGCCATTCGGACATCTGGATCGAGTCGTCGCGCCCGGGGACGTACGACAAGCTCGGGCTTTCGGATGCCGCGGTCTGGGAGGCCAACCCACGCCTGACGATCGTCCATGTGTCGGGCCACGGGCGCACCGGCGATCCCTCGCGCATCGCCGCCCCGTCCTACGACCTGACGGCGCAGGCGTTCAGCGGCTTCCTCTCGCTGCAGGGCAATCCGGACCCCGACCCTCCGATGCGCGCCGCGACCGCGCTCAACGACACCGTCACGGGCCTCGCGTCGGCGGCGGCCGGGCTCATGGGGTACATCCACGCCCAGCGCACGGGTCGCGGCCAATCCGTCGACGTCGCCCAGTACGAGATCTTCTTTCTCCTGCTCGAGAACCTCGCGCTCGACTACTTCGTGCGGGGCGTCGTCCGGGCCCGGTACGGCTCCGCTCACGCCCGGCTCCATCCGTACGACGTCCATCGGGCCCGCGACGGTTGGGTGGTCGTCGCGGCGCCGACCGAGGAGTCGTGGCGGGGGTTGCGCGACCTCATCGGCTTCACCGACCCGGCCTACGACGATCGGGACTACCGACTCGCCCATCGAGGACCGGTCGACGCCCGGATCGCGGAGTTCTGTCGGGAACGGACCCGCGAGACCCTGGAGCGTCTGGGTCGGGAGCATGACGTGGCGATCGCGCGGGTGCTCGACATCGCCGACATCGCGCGCGACCCGCACTACCGGGACCGCGGCATGTTCCTCGAGTGGGAGGACCCGATCGCGGGTCGCGTGAAGGGAGCCGGGGTAGCTCCGAAGTTCTCCGGGACCCCCGGCGGCGTCTGGCGGGGGGCTCCGTGGCTCGGGCAGGACAACGATCGGGTGCTCGGCGGACTCCTCGGCTACTCCGTGGAGCAGATCGCGCGGCTGCGGACGGCGGGCATCATCGGGGAGCATCGTCCGCGGGACGGTCCCGCCGACACGGTGCCGTTCTACGCTCGGGAGGGCCTGTAAGTGTTCCCAAGTCCCCTCGTACCTGAGGACCCGATCGCCGAAGAGGTGGCGCGATTCGTCGAGCAGAACCGACTGGATCGGCGCTACCGGGAACTCGACCGAACCGGCGAGTTCCCTCGCACCGAGTTCCGTGCACTCGGCGCGGCAGGCCTGCTCGGCCTTCGCACGCGCACGGACCTCGGGGGTCGGGGGCTGCCGCTCCCCCGCGTCGGGATCGCGCTCTTCCATCTCGCGCGTCGGTCCGGCACCGCCTTCGCCAAGCTCTCACTCCAGCCCGAGTTCTCGAGCGTTCTCGCCGACCAGGGCTCGCACGAGCTCGTGGAGACATGGTTCCGCCCGCTGGTCCGAGGGGAGCGGCTCGTCGGGAACCAGATCACGGAGCCGACGGCCGGGTCCGATGCCGGAGCGCTCGAAATGACCGCGCGGCGCGACGGCGAGGAGTACGTGCTCGACGGTACGAAGAGCGAGGTGGCGTTCACCGAGTCCGC
>JASHUS010000057.1 GCA_030039865.1 Thermoplasmata archaeon | reverse complement strand
TCGTGGCCGCGCTCGCCGCCGGTCTCGGGGAGATGGTACTCGCGTACTCGATCGATCCGGCGAAGCCCGTGGAGGAGCTCTCCGCCCTGGCGCAGTCGCTCGCGGACGGCCGGCGGCGATTCCTCGCCCTCTCCGAAGAGGACTCGGCCGCGTACGAAGGGGTTCGGACCAGCCGGCGCTCGCGCAAAGAGCGGCCCGACGATCCCGACGCGCAGCGCGGATACGTCGCCGCGGTGCGCCACGCCGCCGAAGTCCCGCTCGAGACGGCCCGCCGCGCGCGTGAGCTCGCCGATGGCCTCGCCCGGGTGAAGGATCGGACGCGCGCCGCCTTGGCGAGCGACCTCGTGACCTCGCTGGCGCTCTTCCGAGCGGCCGGCGAGGGGGCGCTCGCGAACGTGGCCATCAACTTGGACGATCTCAAGGCCGCGGGAGCCCCCATCGATGCCCTGGAGACCGAGGTCCGGCGGCTCGGCGGCGTCGCCTGAACGGAGGCGAACGGATTGGACGACCCGGGGGACGTCCCGGACGGTCGACCGATCGTCTGGTTGAACTGCGCCGCATCCCTCGATGGCCGGATCGCGCTGGCGGACGGCCGCCGCGCCCAGTTCTCCTCGCCGGAGGACCTCGTCCGGGTCCATCGGATGCGGGCCCGGGCCGACGCGATCCTCGTCGGAGTCGGTACGGTGATCCTGGACGATCCCTCGCTGCGCGTCCACTGGGAACTCCTCGGCGAGCGCCCGGGACGCGATCCGACGCGCGTGATCGTCGACGCGAGCGGGCGCACGCCCGAGACCGCGCGCGTGCTCGACGGATCCACTCCCACGATCGTCGCGACGTCCCTGCGCTCGCGCCGGACGTTCCCGGCGAGCGTGCGGACGATCGTCGCCGGCGCGGAGACGGTCGAATTTCCGGTGCTGCTCCCGCGACTCTTCGAGCTCGGGATCCGCCGTCTCATGATCGAGGGCGGAGCGACGGTCCTCGCGAGCGTGGTCCGGGCCCGCCTGTTCGACCGCTTCACCGTCTACTATGCCCCCGTCGTGGTCGGGGGGTCGACGGCGCCGCCGATCATCGCGGGTCGGGAAAGCCGGAGCGCGGAGGATGAGGTCCGTCTCGAGCTGACGGGGCTCGAACGCGTTGGTGAGGGCCTCGTCGCGACGTACGTTCCCCGGCGCGCGAGCGCGTCGGACGCATAGGTTGATATCCCGCGAGTCCGTGAATTCGGCCGGCCATGAGCGCTCCCGGCTACGCACCGTCCCGGCCGCTCGGCGTCGCGATCCTCGCGATGCTCGTCGGGATCTACGGGTTCCTCGTCTTCCTCGGTGGACTCCTCCTGCTCATCGGCGCGAGCGTCAGTTCGTTCGTGACCCTCCCCGAGCACTTCGGCGGCTACAGCGGGTTCGTGCTCGGGCTCATCGTGCTGATCATCGGCCTCGTCATCCTCGGGGTCGCGGTCGGCCTCTGGCGCCTGCGCATGTGGGCGCTCGTCCTCGCGCTCATCGTGACGTTCATCGAGCTGCTCCTCAACGCGCTCGCGCACAACTTCATCTCGCTCGGCTTCATCCTCTCGCTCATCGTCTTCGTCTATCTCCTCGCCGTCAGCCGCCACTTCCTGTAACCCGCGGGCGGCCCGGGAATCGCTTATCAGGTCGGTCGCCTCCCCGGCGGCGGACCCCGCGCATGAAGCTCGTCCACTTCTCGCTCCAGGACCAGTTCCACTTCGGCATGATCACCGACGCGAACGAGTTCATCGACCTCGACACGGCGTGCCGGGACTACTACGGCGTCAATCCCGTCAAGGGGGCCGACCCGAGCCGGTTCCGCGACATGCAGCAGTTCTTCTCGGGCGGGGCGGACTCCGTCCAGCTCACGCGGAAGATCCAGGAGTACATCGACCGTCGCCGCCAGATGGGCTGGACCCCGCGCGCCGCGACGGGCGCGCGCTATCTCTTCAAGCCCGAGGAGGGCGTCAAGCTGCTCGCGCCGGTCGTCCACGGGACCAAGATCTACTGCCTCGCGTCGAACTCCCGGTCCCACCTCGCCGAGCAGCAGAAGCCCCTGCCCCGGCAGCCGTACGTCTTCCCGCGGTTCTTCAACAGCCTCGTCGGCCCGAGCGAGAGCCTCGTGCTCAACCCGACCGGGACGTTCCCGGACGTCGAGCTCGAGCTCGCGGCGATCATCGGCAAGCGCGGCAAGGCGATCCCGAAGGAGCAGGCGATGGAGTACGTCGCCGGCTACACGATCGCCCTCGACATGGGCTACCGGGACCTGCAGTACCCGCCGGACGGACCCGTCGACTGGGTCATGGGCAAGGGGTTCGATGCGACGATGGCCGTCGGGCCCTGGGTCGTCCCCAAGGAGGAGACGGGCGAGCCGTACCCCCTCCAGATGGAGCTCAAGGTCGGCGGGGTCACGCGTCAGAAGGGCGACACGTCGGACTACGTCTTCCGGATCCCCGAGATCCTCGCGCACCTCTCGCGCGGGATCACGTTCGATCCGGGCGACGTGCTCTCGCTCGGCAGCCTCGGAGGGGTCCCCGGGTTCGAGTTCGGGAACGAGTCGCGGAAGTTGAAGCCCGGGGACACGATCGAGGCGACGATCGAGAAGATCGGCCGGCTCCTCATGCCGGTGAAGGCCGAAGCTCCGCCTCCCCCCGCAGCACCAAAAACAGCGCCAGCGGCGTAGGCAGTTCGTCCGTCGCCCCGGGCGTGCCCGAGATCGGCTCGGGGCGGAACGGGTAATGCACCGACTCGCGGAAGACGACCGGGGCCGTCCGGCCGTCGGGCGCCGTCAGCAGGGCGTCCCGGAACGGATCGAAGCCCGCGATCGCGTCGCGGTCCAGCGGAACGACCCGGAAGCCGGTCCCGCCGTGGAGCGACCCGGGCAGACGGATCAACCGGTGGATGTCCGTCGTCACGGGCGCGTCGGTCTCGCCCTGGACCCCGATCTTGGCCCCTTCGACGACCTCCCGCACGATCTCGGTCGGCAGCTGCTGCCCGCTCAACGCATCGAGGCTCAGCGAGTCCCGGATCTTCGCGCCCCCGTGCATCTCGACCAGCAGGTGCGACCAGGTGCGCGCCTTCGCGGCCGACATGCCGAGGCCCACCATCTCCGTCCGGGCGCCCTCGGCGCCGATCGCGTCCCAGTGCGTGAGCAGCTGGAGGAGAGCGCGGGTGCTGCGTCCGGTCCATCCCGGCGAGTCCGGCGGCGCGAGGTACCGGATCAGGGGCGAGCGGCCCCGGGGGCTCCCGCCGCCCTCGTCCTCCCCGTCCGCGCCCCCGAGCGTCCGCCCGGCCGCGACGTCGGAGCGACGGGGCCGGAGGATCTTGAGCCCCTCCACCCCGGTGCCGAGGACGTAGTCGACGAGCTCGCGACGCTCGGGACTCGTGAGCGGCAAGAACCGCTCGTCGTGGATGTGGACGTGGTATCCGCGCCCGCCCGAGAACACGAACTCCGTCGCGCGCGGGTCGATGCCGAAGTCGCCGAACAGAAAGTCGTCGACGAGATCGGTGAGCCGCGTCTTGACGAGCTTCAGCTGGCCCGCGTAGTCGAGCTGCTCCGCCCCGCGCAGGTGATCGGAGTCGAGGTCGAAGATGAGGTCCGCGCCGAGCCACTCCTTCGCGGCCATCGAGGCCGCGTCCGGGTACCGATAGTAGGCGGTGGAGTAGTACACGTGCCGGGGCGCTTCCCGCGTCAGGAACGCCCGGAACTCCTCGGCCGTCCGCAGCATGGCGTGGCGCCGCATCATCGTCTCGGTCGCGAACGGGAACGCCGCGAACTCCCGGCGCGCGAGGCGGCTCGGCGGAGCGACCGGGGTCGAACGGTAGTAGCGAAGGAACTCGGACCGCGCCCAGGCGAGGGCCGGCGGCGGGAGGACCACGGTCTTCGCCACGGCTATCCCTCGGAACCGTCGGGCGGGCTCGCCCGGGTCGCGTCGTCGAGCGCGGCGTCGCGGCGGGCCCGCGCGAGGTAGTGGAAGACGGCGGAGTGCTCGCTGCCCTTCAGCAGCAGTTCGACCGCGCGGGTCGCGCGCTCGAGCTGCTCCTCCTCTCCGATCAGCGCGACCGTCGAGCCGTAGACGCTCATCGAGCAGCCCGAGAGCTCCTCGATCCGGGAGCGGGCCTTCCCGCGCGTGCCGATCGCACGCGCCCGGATCCGGCGGAGCGCGGCCTTCTCGCGATGCCCGGTCGTGAACTTGATGTCGACCACGGCGAGGTAGGTGTTGTCCTTGAGGAGGCGCATCGAGCGCTCGGGCGAGAATCCGCGGCCGATCGCGAGCACGATGTCCCGCGCCTTCAGCACGCCGTCGGGATCGGAGTCCGGACCGGCGAGCCGCACCTCCCCCTCGCCCGTGTCGACGTCGATCTCGGTCCCCGTCCGTGTCGCGATCTCGCGCTTCGTCCGCCCGCCCGGCCCGATCACGACGCCGATCCGATCCTCGGGGACCCGCGCGTACATCACCGGCATCGTCAGTCCACCTCGGCCGGGGGCCCGACCTCGTCGCCCCCGACCGCGCGGAGGAACTCCGCGGGCTCGACCTCCCGTCCGAGGCGCGTGAGGTACTTCGCGAAGTTGGTGATGTCCCGGCGCAGGAGCTCGGGGGCGGCCGGGTGCCGCCAATCGACGGACTGGGCGACGTCGATCAGGACCGCCTGGTCCCGGTACCAGAGGACGTTGTACGGCGAGAGATCGCCGTGCACGAGATGGGCGTCGCGGACCATCCGACCGATCTGCGTCACGAGCTCACGATAGAGCGCGTCGAGGTCGTCGACCGCGGCGTCCTGGAGCCGCGGGGCGGCGCCGTCGGCGTTCCCGACGAACTCCATGACGAGCACGTTGCGCAGATGGCCGAACGGGATCGGGGCCCGCACGTTCGCGTCGTGGAGTCGGCCGAGGATGGTGTGCTCGCGCCGGGTCCAGGCGTAGATCAGCCCGCCGAAGTTCCGCACGCTGGACTCGCGCCGGAGCTCCTCGAGCGCGTGCGCGGGCAGGCGGCGGAAGGTCGTGTTCCCCACCCGGTAGATCTTCACGGCCCGGAACTCCCCGCCCTTGGAGGCGCGGAAGACCCCGCCCTCCTTGCCGGTCGAGACCGGGAAGTCGACGGAGTCGATCAGCCCGCGGTTGATGAGCCGGGAGACGGTGAGCAACGTCCCGTGATCGAAGAACTCGTCGAGGAGCTTGCGCTGGTGGCCTTCCTTGCGACGGTCCTCGAACCGCTCGCGCTGGCGGGGAAAGACCAGATCTTCGGCGCGGGGCATGGGGCCGCGCAGAGCCGAGGACGGCAGATAGAATGTTGGGTCGCCGGCCGTCCGGGGGAACGCGGACCCGGGTAGGCAGGTTGCGGGTGCGTAAGCGACCCTATATGCCCGCCCCGACGCTCGTACCGATGATGTCGCCCTTGTTCCTGTCCGGTCCGGCTCATCCTCCGCGGGCCAGTCCGGGGTCCCCGGCCACGCGTGCGGCGAGCGCCTTTCCGCTGGCCGGCGTGCTCGACGCCCCGGCGGACTTCGACGCGGTGTTCCGGGTCGTCCACGGCGCTGTCCGGTACGCGCTCGGCATCGAGCGGCCGGGCCTCGGCCTCGGGCTCGCGAACCTGCCACCCCAACTCGGCGCCTACTGGCAGGTGACCGGGAACCTGATCGTCCTGAACGAGGGCCTCGTGGACGCGATGCGGGCGCACGCGCGTTCGCCGCTCGAGTTGAACTCGTTCGTCTACGTGATCCTCGCCCACGAGTACCTCCATGCCCTCGGCTACCTCGACGAGCGCGCGGTCCGCGAGGTGACCGCTCGCGTCACCCGGACCGCGTTCGGCCCCGACCACCCGACGACGAAGATGGCGGAGGGGGACCTCTGGCAGATGTTCCCGTTCCTCGCCTACGCGCGGGGCGGGGACGGTCAGCGTCTGAAGGTCGTGACGAGGTTCGACCTCGCGACGACCAACCAGTACATCCGCTGAGCCCGTCCCGGCGAGAGCGTACGGCTTATCTTGCGCGCTCGCATCTCACAGGGGGGACATGACGGTCATCGACCCGGCGATCGGGATCGCGCTCGTCGTCGCGGGGATCGTCCTCCTCGCCTCGGAGCTCATTCACCCGGGGGCCCTCCTGCTCATTCCCGCGTCGATCCTCCTCGTCGCCGGATTCCTCTACCTGTTCCTCCCGGGCGCCCTCCTCGATAGCTACTACGGGCCGATCGCCATCATCGTCGCGGCGTTCCTCGCGGCGGTCATCGAGATCCCGTACTACCGCTGGGTCGCGCCCACGCACAAGCCGATGAGTACGACGAGCGCCGGTCTCGTCGGGGACGAGGCGATCGTCGTCGCCCCGATCGTGCCGAACACCCTGCGGGGGAAGGTCAAGGTCCGCTCGGAGGTCTGGTCGGCCCGCTCGAACCAGGCGATCCCCGTGGGGACCCGCGTCCGGATCGTTCACGGCGAGGGCGTTTCGGTCTCGGTGGAGCCCGTCGAGGCCCCGCCCCGCACCCCCTAGGGCCCGCCCGGCGCCCGCGGATCGCACCGCTCGAACTCAAGAAGTGCCGTGGTCTCCCCCGGCCCCACGGGCCGGAGGCCCGGGGGACCGAAATGGCAGATTACACGGTCGTCATCGTCACGGCGATTCTGGTGTTCATCATCCTCCTGGTCGTCCTGACCCGGATGATCTACACGATCCAGCCGTACCAGCAGGGGATCGTGACCCGGCTCGGGTCGTACCGGCGGATCATCAACCCCGGGTTCAACGTCGTGAGCCCGCTCTCGATCGTCCTCAAGATCGACCTGCGGACGCAGGTGCTCGAGGTCCCCCGCCAGGAAGTGATCACGAAGGACAACTCGCCGACGAACGTCGACGCGATCATCTACATCAAGGTCGTCGACGCCCCGAAGGCGATCTTCCAGGTCCAGGACTATCACGTCGCGACCGTCGCGCTCGCCCAGACGACCCTGCGGTCGATCATCGGCGACATGGAGCTCGACGAGGTCCTCTACAACCGCGAGCGGATCAACACGCGCCTCCGCGACATCCTCGACGAGGCGACCGACAAGTGGGGCGTGCGCGTCGACGCGGTCGAGATCAAGGAGGTCGACCCCGTCGGACCGGTCAAGACCGCGATGGAGGAGCAGACCGCGGCCGAGCGCCAGCGGCGGGCCGCGGTCCTACGCGCCGACGGCGAGAAGCGCAGCGCGATCCTCGTCGCGGAGGGCCAGAAGCGATCGCGCATCCTCCAGGCGGAGGGGGTCCGTCAGTCCCAGATCCTCGAGGCCGAGGGGGCCCGGGTCGCCACGATCCTCCAGGCGCAGGGGGAGTCGCAGCGGTTGCGGATCCTCTCGCTCGGGGCCGGCGTGCTCGACGCCAAGGCGCTCACCGTGCTCTCGCTCGACACCGTCGCGAAGGTCGGCGACGGGCAGGCGACGAAGATCCTGTTCCCGTTCGAGTTCTCGCGCCTCGTGGAGGGCGCGAGCGAGTACATGGGCTCGAGCCGGCAGGTGCCCGATCGCAGCCTGAACACCCTCGACGACCTCGAGAAGCGCATCGGCACGATGGACAACATCCTCGGGCCGATCCCCCGGCAGGAGGAGCTCCTCACCGAGATCAAATCGATCGAGGACGAGATCAAGGCGGAG
Source organism: Thermoplasmata archaeon (assembly GCA_030039865.1). Lineage (GTDB taxonomy): Archaea > Thermoplasmatota > Thermoplasmata > Lutacidiplasmatales > UBA184 > Lutacidiplasma. Next base: position 1,915 of record JASHUS010000057.1, on the reverse strand, counting down.
TCCGACGAGTCGACCTCGATGGTGACGTCGTACGGCAAGGGCGCGAAGACGGCTGGGGTCCCGGTCCTTCCCTCGCCGGACGAGTTCGCGCCCCCGCCGCCGTCCGCCCCCCCCGCGTCCTCCCCGCCGCCGTCCCCCGGCGCGGCGCCGACCGACGCGACGAAGCCGGATCCCCGCCGTCGGCCACCGCCTCCCACGCCCACCGGGTAGTGCGCGCCGAGGCGAGCTTTATCCCCCGGCGCGATGCCTCGGCCCACGCATGGAGCCGATCCGGACCGAACGGCGCGGTAACGTCCTCGCGATCACCCTCCAGCGTCCCGAGCGGCTCAACGCGCTCGACGTCCCCTCGATGATGGCGCTCCGCCAGGCCCTCCAGGGCGTCGCGACCGAGCGCGACGTCCGGGCCGTGCTGCTGACCGGTGCGGGCAAGGCATTCTGCGCCGGGGGCGACGTCGCGGTCATGGACGAGTACCGCGCCCGCGGCGAGCTCCCGGAGCTCTTCCACGCCCTCACGGGCGAGATGGAGTCGGGCGTCCGCGAACTGATGGGGATGCCGAAACCGGTCGTGGCGGCGCTCCCCGGCGTCGCGGCCGGCGGGGGCCTCTCGCTCGCGCTCGCGTGCGACTGGCGGATCGCGAGCGAGGACACGGTCCTCGTCCCGGCGTTCCCGAGCCTGGGCGCCGTCCCCGACGGGGGCCTCACGTACTTCCTCCCGCACTACCTCGGGATCGGGCTCGCGCAGGAGCTGCTGTTCACCGAGGCGCGGGTCCCCGCGGCCCGGGCCCGGGAGCTGGGACTCCTCCACGAGGTCGTTCCGGCCGCCGAGCTCGAACGGCGGGCTTGGACGAAGGTCACCGAGCTCGCCGACGGGCCGACGTACGCGTACGGCTGGACGAAGCGCCTCCTGCACGCGGCCTACCGCGAGAGCGCGGAGTCGCAGATGATGCTTGAGCGCCGGGCCGCGGTCGAGGCGGCCCGGCGGGGCGAGCTGCCCGAGGGGATCCGGGCGTTCCGCGAGAAGCGGAAGCCGAAGTTCCCTCCGTCGTAGGGACGTCGGCTCAGCGCCGACTCGTGCCGGTCGCTGGGGGACCGACGTAACCCGCCGGGACCGGGTCCCACGGTCGGGCGAGCTTCGCCTCCAGCGAGACCTTCACGGTCGGCCACTCCGACTCGAGGATGCTGTAGACGATCGAGGTGCGATGGACCCCGTCCCGCAAGAGCAGATGCTCGTCGTGCTGTCCCTCGTGCACCGCTCCAAGCCGCACGATCGCGGCCTGGGACCGAGCGTTCCTCGAATCGGTTCGGAGCTGGACCCGGTGCACGCGCTCGGTCTCGAACGCGTGGCGGAGCGCGAGGTACTTCACCTCGGTGTTGAACGGACTGTGCCAGAACGACGAATCGAGCCATGTGCCGATCTCGACCTTGCGGTCCGGGCGCCCGATGTCGAGGAATCGGAACATCCCGACCGGTCGCGAGTCCGAGCGGGCGATGATCGCGAACGGGAGGACCGATCCCTCCGCTTGGCGATCCAACATGTCGCGGACGAGCGCCTGGGTCTCGGACTCGGTTCGGCCGGGGAGCAGGCGCAGGTAGCGCCAGACCTCGGGGTCGCGTCCGGCCCGGGCTAGCCCGGGAACGTGGGAGAGATCGAGCGGCACGAGCTCGACGTACCGGCCCCGCAGGGTGACGGGCGGCCGGAAGGTCGAATCGGGGAGCGATTCGGTCGGGCCGAACGACTCGGGCAACGGGGTCGACGCGTCGGGGATCGGATCCGGGGGGCGGCTCGACCGGGGGGCCGGCTCCGACCGGTCGAGCTTCTGCTCGAGGGCGCGCTTCACGTCCGGCCACTCGCGGCGGAGGACCCGGAAGTACACCGAGTTGCGGTAGCCTCCGTCGGCGAGGCGTCGATTCTCGC
>JASHUS010000056.1 GCA_030039865.1 Thermoplasmata archaeon | reverse complement strand
CGGCATGCGCTCGCACGCAGTTCTCCGCGAAGAGCGTTCCCGACTCGGGGTCCCACAGGGCGACCTCCTCGTCCGCTGGCCGGAACATCGGGAAGCGGCGCCGCAGCTCGGACGCGCTCAGTAGTTCGTGCGCGAGCCCGTAGCGCTGAGCGCTCCGCAAGGCACCGGTGATCACGTCCCCGTCCGGACGCCCCAGGAGGAGACCACCGGTCCGCCGGATGATCGGCGTGCCCGACTCGCGCTCGAGCTCCCGCCAGAGCTCCTGGGCCCGGAGCGTCAGCGGCACGTACGCCGTTCCTTCGAAGTAGGTCGTGCGGTAGATCCGGGTCTTGCCGTGCGACGAGCCGTGCCCGTGGTTGATCCCGAACCGTTCCAGCCCGAGCACCTTCGAGCCGAGTCCGGCCAGGTGATAGGCTGCGGACGAGCCTGCGCCACCGAGCCCGACGACGATCGCATCGTAGTCGCTCATCCCACGTCTCTGGAGGCGTCCCGACGCAACGGGGCGTATTAGCCCCGCTCCGCTCAGTCGGTCGATCGCACGCAGGGCCCGCGCCGCTTCATAAAGCGACGTATCTTCGAGCGAGCGGAGTCGGCATCGGATGAGCTCGCCGCGCCGGGAGCACTACGACATCGTCATCGTCGGCGCGGGCGCGTTCGGCCTCGCGAGTGCGTATCACCTGATGCAGGAGGATCCCACCCGATCGGTCCTGGTGATCGAGGCACGGTCGCGGCCCGGCGAGGGTTCGATGGGTGCGAGCGCGGCGATGGTCCGCGATGTCTTCAGCTCGCGCGATAACCATCTGCTCGCGAAGAGCAGCATCGCGTTCTATCGCGCGATCATGCAAGAACACGAGGAGCTCCGCGGTCCCGTACCGCTGCTCGATCTCTACGGCTACCTCTGGCTTCTGCCCGAGGGCCGGATGCGCGAATATCTCGGCATCCTCCGCGAGAGCGCGGGATCGATCGATGCCGCCGCCCTCACGCTGGATGAGGTCCGGTCCTGCCCGGGTCTCGAGGCGACTCCCTCGCGCTGGTACGAGGGCGATGGGTCGGCGCCCCCGGAGCCGATCGCGGGCGGGCTCTTCGGGCGCAACTGCGGCGCGGTGGCGCCCGAGATGCTGGCGGGGTTCTACCACTCCGCCGCGAGCGGGGCGGGCGTCGAGTTCGTCTTTGACGCGGTCGCGCAGCGGCTCTCGTTCGAGGGCCGGGAGGAGATCCTGCTGCACGAGCCGTCGGGGCGGCCGTTCGCGTTCCAGGAGCACATGAGCGGCCGCCTGCGAATCTCGCAGGTGAGTTTCGGCGACGGCCGGTCGGTGCGGGCCGATACGGTCGTCGTGGCGGGCGGAGCGTGGTCGAGTCGGCTCCTCGATCCGCTCGGCGTCGCGAGCGCGTGCAGTCCTCGCCCTCAGCAGCTGTTCGCGGTGTCCGGTACTGTGGTGGACGAGCTCCTGGCCTGGCAGCCGCCCGTGCGGCCGATCGACGCACCGTCGGGCCGGTCGCGGTTCCCGTTCGTCATCTTGCCGAGCGGCGCCACGCTCAAGCCGATCTTCCCCCAGCGCCACATCTGGATCGGCGGCGTCGACACGGTCGCGCATCCGATCGGCACGCGCGAGGACCCGGGCCGCGACGGGCGGCTCGACTTCGACAGCGCCGCGTTGGGGGACCGCGAAGCGTTCGGCACCGATTTTCTGCCCTCGGTCTCTCCGTACCTTCCACGATTCGACACGTCCGGGGTCCGGCTCGAGAACACGTGGGGCGGGTACTACACGTTCAGCCCGGACGGACTGCCCGTCCTGACGGAGGAACCGTACGGCGTGATCTTCGTCGGGGGGGACTCCGGAAGCGGCGTCATGAAGGCGGACTCGCTGGGTCGTCTCGTGGCGGCCACGTGCGCGGGCCGCTCCGAGGCGCGCCTCTATTCGGGCGAGTCGTATCGGTGCGACCGGCTGTCGTTGCAACACCGGGCGGTAGCGCCGGAGCGCATCATCCTCTGAGCCGCGGCCGCAGTCGGCCGCTATTCCGCGGGCATCGCTCGGTTCTCGGGCGCGGGCGCCTCGTTCGTGCCGCGGATCCGGGTGCGGTCGACCGCGAGCCAGCGGTACGATCCCTCGACCTCGATGTTCGTGATCAGGATGTCCTCGCCGGCGAGGTCCGTGCGATAGCGCAGGAGCGAGTCAAAGAGGGTGATCGGGTCGGTGCGGGTCAGTCGCGAGAGCTCCTGCGTCGTGCCCATCCAGCCGCCGCCCTCGACGAGGCGCCGCAGTACGCGGACGTATCGGTCGTACCCCGCTCCCTTCGGCGCCGGAAGGGCCCGGGCGCCCGAGATCGAAGGGTCGATGCGTGCATCGGGCTGCGCTTCGACCGACTCCGTCGGCGCTTCGCGCGGCGCGGGCGCCTCGGCGGCGGCCGCGGGGTGGTCGAGCGCGTCCAGGTCACGCAGGGCCGAATCGATCTCTTCGTCGAGATGCTTCCAGCGGTCCCCGATCTCTTCCGGTTCGGGCGGGGCGGGAGCGCTCCCCTCGGGCGTGGGCTCCTGCTCGGCGAGCGGGGAGCGGAGGATCGGGATCTGGACGTCGGGATCGGAGATCCGAGCCTGCACGATCCGCACGAACTCGTCGATCGTGCTCTCGGACAGGGGACGGACGTTGCGTCGCATGCGGAACCGGTCGATGGCGCTGCGGAGCTCGCCGCTCGGCGCGAGGAACGCTCGCCGCTGGGCGCCGTCGCGCAGCACGACCCACGGACGTGTCTTCGTGTCGCGGAAGAGTTGAAGGCCGGCGAACGCCACGAGATCCGAGTAGAGCTGGTGCGCCGGTGGCCCGCCCATCGCGCTGATGGGCGGAGTCCACGCCCCCGAGAGCCGGCTCAGGTCCCGGATCTTGAGGTCGTCGTAGGCTGCCATCTGTGTTCGCGCGCTCCGTCGATCTACCGGAACGATCTCCGACCGCTCCGCGCGAGGGTCTCTCGTCGGCGTCCGGAGTATAGTTCTTGCGGAGGAGTGGAACGTCACCGAACCCGTACGCGCGCGACGCGTGCGCGTTTCGCTCCGGAGGTACCTTCCGGCTTCCTGTGATTCGATAGTTTAATCCCCCAAACGCCGGACCATCGGGCGATTTTCGTGAACGGGTCCGTTCCGGCGCGCGCTGGCCCTGCTCCCAAGACGCCGTCCGAGCACGTGACCCACCTGTCCCACCGCTACCTCTTGCCCGTCGCCGGCGCCTGTGCGGTGACCCTGGGCGGCCTCGTCGTGCTCGGCGTCTGGCGAGGGACCGGCCCCGCGCTCTACTGGACCTTGCTCGTCGTGGGCCTCAGCGCGCTCGTCAGTTCGTTCGGGTTCTTGGCCTGGCAGGACGGCACCGCCGCCGAACGCGAGGCCGTTCGCACCCCGCCGCCCGTGCGGCGCCCGACCCCGGATCCGCCGGTTGCCGCCCCGCGGCCGACCGCGACCCCCACGGCGGCCACGCACCACCACCGCAACCACCCGCACAGCGGGATCGGTCGGGCCGCGGTCTCGGCGGCCGCGCGACCGGACGACCAGCTCTGGCGACTGTGGACGGCGCCGAAGTCCCGGCCGCTCGGCGTCGAGGCGTCCGGGCCGGTCGCGCAGAGCTGGTACTTCCCCTCGAAGTCGGGCGCCGTCGGACCGTTCTCGACGCGCGACCGCGACCTGCTCTTCCTCTCCCCCGACCGCCATCCGATCGGCTTCGCCACCCCGACCGCCGGGCTAGATTCGTCCACGCTCCGACCCCCGGCGCCGGTCGATCGCTCGTCGCGATCTCCCGCTCTCCCGCGGACCGAGCCGTTCTCCGAGCTCGAGCTCGAGGAGCTGTTCCCCACGGGCGGAGCGTTCGATGCCGTGGCGTTCTCCACTCCGTCCCCTCCGCCGACGACCACCCCGGCCCCCGTTGCACCCGCCGAGACGGTTCGTCCGGCCCCGTCGATCGCGACGTCCCCACCCGCCGCCGTGGCCCCGGCCGCTCCGCCCCGGCCGTCGGCCGACCCCTCGTGGGAAGTGCCCGGGACCGGCGACGCGGCGCTCGCCGAGGCGGGTGTTCTGGTCGGTGGACCGTCCGGCCTTCCTACGCTCGACTCGCTGGACCATCAGATCTACCTGGAAGCGATCAATCCGCTGCCGCCGCACCTGCGGTCCTCACCGCGCGTCGGCGCCCAGCCGGCCGCCCCGGCCGCGCCCGCCGGACCCGCGGGGAGCCGGCGGACGGCGCGGGCCAGCCCG
>JASHUS010000055.1 GCA_030039865.1 Thermoplasmata archaeon | reverse complement strand
AAGAAGACCGAGATCGACGCGAAGATCGAGATCAACGACCCGACGCAGCTGAACGCGTTCCTCCAGGAGGAGGAGAACATGCTGCGGAAGATGGTCGACCAGGTGAAGAAGTCCGGCGCGAACGTCGTCCTCTGCCAGAAGGGGATCGACGACCTCGCCCAGCACTTCCTCGCGAAGGACGGGATCTACGCCGTGCGACGCGTGAAGAAGTCCGACATGGAGAAGCTCGCGAAGGCGACCGGGGCGAACATCGTCTCGAAGGTCAGCGAGCTCACCCCCGAGGACGTCGGGCACGCCGGCCTCGTCGAGGAGCGCAAGATCGGCGAGGACGCGCTCACGTTCGTGACGGGCGCGAAGAAGGCCCGCGCGGTCTCGATCCTGATCCGCGGCGGCACCGAGCACGTGATCGACGAGATCGAGCGCAGCCTCGACGACGCGCTCAACGTGGTCGCGGTCGCGGTCGAGGACGGACGCTACGTACTCGGCGGCGGCGCGACGGCGGAGGAGCTCGCGATGCACCTGCGCGACGAGGCGGCGAAGGTCGGTGGGCGCGAGCAGATCGCGTTCGAGAGCTTCGCGGAGGCCCTCGAGTCGATCCCGCGCACGCTCGCGGAGAACGCGGGCATGGACCCGATCGACATCCTGATCGACCTGCGCAAGGCGCACAAGGCCGGCCAGAAGCAGGCGGGCGTCAACGTCCAGGGCGGCAAGGTCGGCGACATGAACGAACTCCATGTCATCGAGCCGATCCGGGTCGGGCGTCAGGCGATCGAGAGCGCGACCGACGCGGCCGTCATGATCCTCCGGATCGACGACGTCATCGCGTCCAAGTCTTCCCCGCCCCCCTCCGGCGGCCCGGGCGGCCCCGGCGGCGGTATGGGCGGTATGGGAGGCATGGGCGGGATGGGCGGCGGCGACTTCGGCGAGGACTAGACCGCTCCCTCCGCCCCGCGCGAACCCCTTCCCACCGGTCTCGGGGGCCGAGCCCCCGGGACCGCGCGTCGCTCCGACCGCGCAACCTTACCTAGGCCCGCTCTGTCGTCCCGCCCGATCCCGCGGCGCGCATGGCGAAAACGACCCGGATCTTCTTCGTCGCGGACGTCCACGGTTCCGCGGTCTGCTTCCGCAAGTTCGTCAACGCCGCGAGGGTGTACAAGGCGTCCGTCCTGCTGATCGGCGGGGACATCGCGGCGAAGACGATGACGCCCGTCTTCGAGGCGGCCGGGACCTGGACGGCCACGGTCGACGGCGAGGCGCGCTCGGCCCGCTCGACCGAGGAGCTCGACCGGCTCGAAGGATGGGTCCGGGATTCCGCAACCGTGCCGTTCCGGACGACCGCGAAAGAGTGGTCGGAGCTTATCGCCGAGCGCGCGCGCGCCGACGCGAAGTTCCAGGAGCTCGAGCTCGAGGAGCTCCGCCGGTGGCTCGGCTGGGCGAAGGCGCGGCTCGCGGGCTCGGGCGCGCGGCTCCTCCTCGGCCTCGGCAACGACGATTTCACCCCGATGGAGGGCGTGATCGCGGCTGATGGGTTTGCCGAGCTGACGGACAACGACATCCCTTCGGTCGACGAACACCACGAGCTGCTGACGCTGCCCTACTCGAACCCGACACCCTGGCACACGAACCGGGAGCTCTCGGAGGAGGCGATCGCGCGGTGGATCGACGAGCGCGCGGGACGTCTCAGGAACGTCGGCCGCGCGGTGTTCAACCTGCACGTTCCGCCGTACGGCACGCCGCTCGACCTCGCCCCGCGGCTGGGCCCGGGGTTCGTGAAGGTGATGTCGCCGGGCGGCGAGGCCGAGCTCACCCACGTCGGGTCGACCGCGGTCCGCGCCGCGATCGAGCGCTACCAGCCGCTCGTGAGTTTGCACGGCCACATCCACGAGTCGAAGGGCAGCGTCACGATCGGACGCACGGTCGCGCTCAATCCGGGGAGCGCCTACACGGAGGGGACGCTGCTCGGGGCCGTCGTCGACCTGGCGCCCGACGTGGTCCGGGCGACAATGCTCACCCAGGGCTGAGCCCCCTCACGCGATCGGTATCTTTGCATCGGTGGACGGCGTCGAGTCGACTTCCTGCCACCAGGGACCGCCGAGGAAGCCGAGACGCCGCCGGGGGGCCAACGCCCCGACGACCTTCTCGACCGCCGCAAGACGCTGCGCGGCGACGGTGCGAGCGCTGGGGGGCAGGTCCCGGAGGACCGGCGATCGAGCGACCAGGCCGAGGTTGAGGCCGAACGTCTTCCAGAGCCCCCAATCGTCCGAGAGCTCGCGCTCGAGCGTCCGGGTCGATATCTCGCCGGCCCCCTCCCCGAGCGAGTGGTCGTGCAACAGCGCCACAAGGTCGCGGATGTCCTTCGCCTCGGGACCGATCACGACCGCTCGCTTTCCGAACGGCTCCAGGATCCGGTCGGCGACCGGAGCGGATTCGTCGCGCGGGATCCGCTGGATGAACTGGCCCTTCGCGAGCAACAGGTGAGCGGGCGAGAGGGTCCAGCCGCTGTCCGGGGCCCGTTCGACATCCGCTCGCACGTCGATCCGGTGGCAGAAGTCGAAGGTGTCGGCGACGAGGTCGAGCGTTCCGAGAGAGAGCTGGGCACCGCTCTCCGAAACGAACATGTGCCATCGCAGTCGCTGGCCGCCGCTGAGCGAGTTGTAGATCTTGTCCCCGGACGTTTCGAAGAACGTGAGCGCGCTGCCCGCGCGATCGGACGCGCCGGCGAGAAAGCGACGGAACGCGGGGACTTCCCGGTGCAAGAGAGCGACGTCCAAGTCGTGGAGGTCGTGGCGGAGCCCGAGGCTGGGGTCGTTGCTCGCCGGGCAGGCGAACCGGTGCGCAGTCCCGCCGAAAAGCGCGAACCGGACCGGAGGATCGGACTCGCGCGCGGCTCCGGCGAGCGCCACGGCCTTGGCGACGATCGGGTCGCTCAGGTCGAGGGACGGCGCGAGGCCGAGCGCGTCGCGGGTCTCCTCGACCGAGCGTCGAAAGCGGAGCGGTAGCGTGACCGGGACCTTCTCGCCCCGCAGCGGATCGATGGTGATCTCGACCCGCCGTTCCACAGCGGGGGCGGGGCGTCCCTCCACTTAAGGTCGCACCGCGCGCCCGGGTCGGTGCCTCAGTCCGGCGGGAGCTCCTTGGCGATCAGGTCGATCGGAACGCCGCGAGACTTCTGGACGGCGTACGCGATCCAGTAGATGATGATCCCCACGACGAAGACGATCGGCAGGAAGAGCAGGTTCCACAGGCTGTACCCGCTCGTGATGCCGAGGTAGTTCCCCGTGGACGCCGCGTAGCTCACGAACCAGGACGCCGCGAACGCCGCGACCCCGATGATCGTGAGCACCGGGACGGGTCCCACCTTGGCCCGGACGATCTTCGGCGCCTGCGCGTACATCGACTTGCGGATGAACGGGAAGAGCGCCCCCGCCAGGCAGACGATCCCGACCGCGAACCAGAACCCGAAGTTGGAGTAGCCCAGCGTCGCGTAGTCGAAGTACGTCGGGTAGTACGTCTGGATCCAGAGCGCGAACCCCGAGGAGATCCCCAGCACGAGGACGGCGACCCACGGTACGCCGTTCCGCGTCACCTTCGTGAGGAACGACGGGAAGACCCGGTCGAACGACCAGGCGAACAGGTTGCGGGTCGGGAGGATGAAGTAGATCAGGGCGAAGCCGAAGAAAGTCAGCACGAGCCCGAACGAGAGGAAGGCGGCGAGCAGCGGGTTGTGGACGATGTACGCCGCGAGATAGAGCGGGCCCGGCCAGGGCGTGCCGGGCGCGGTGAAGTACGAGGAGCTGATGCCGATGAGGAAGCCGCGTCCGAAGGTGTAGTAGCTCGCGGCGTACAGCCCCGCGATCAGGGCCGCGAAGATCAGCGGCGCCCCGAAGATCGCGAGACCCTGGGTCCGGGTCGGGTTCCCGCGGATCTCGCCCCCGTAGTAGGAGCTGTTCGCATACCCGATGAAGCTCAGCATCGTGTAGACGATACCGTAGAAGGTGCCGACCGTGGTGATCGGCACGGCCGTGACGAGCGCGGCGTAGCTCGAACCGTAGACGGGATTCTTGTTGAAGTCCGCCGCGAACGTCGCTTGGGGCGTCGCGAGCAGGATCCCGATCATGATCGCGAAGATGACGGCGCACAGTACGAAGATCCCGACCGAGACGCGGAAGATCCACTTGGTCGGTAAGAGCCCGATCAGGATGACCGCGAGGAGCACGATCAGGGCCACGACGAAGACGTCGGTCGTGCTCGAGATGAGCGTCGTCGCGGCACTCAACGCGGCCCCTCCACCGCCGGCGAGCGTGTACGCGGCGAGCATCGTGGGAATCGCGTAGTACGCCGTGAAGTACGCGAAGAGGCCGGCCCAGGTCACGAAGACGACCGAGAAGAGCAGGTTGACCCCGAGCCCGACGGAGGGGTGGAAGATGCGGCCGACGAAGATGTAGTCGCCGCCGGATCGCGGCATCGCGCTCGCGAGCATCCAGTAGACGTAGCCGACCGCGACGTTGATCAGCACCCCGATCCCGACCGTGGTGATGAGGTTCGCGTTCGGATAGAACGCGGACGCCTCGGTGATCCAGAAGAAGTTGACGATGATTCCCATGCCGACGAGGTTCGCGAAGAGGGCCGTGCGCGCGCTGACCGTCCGGACCAGCCCCGAAGCCTGCCGGACATACATGTCCTGTCGGGCCGTCACCTCCTTCGGCAGATTGACGACGTTCCCCGGCGTCTCGGTCCCCATCGCGGACGGCATCTCCTCTTCCCCCCGGACCCGGGGTCCCACGGCCCCCGAGCTATGGACTAGCACTCCCAGCCGACCCCGCTATTAAAATCCGCCTAAAACGACAGGCACCGACGCGCGAGCCCCGAACCGACACCCATCGACGCCGGCGCGACGCGTCGCGCTCAAATCCGACCGACCGCTACCAGTGTCGTGCAGTGGGACACGCGGCTGCTCCACGAGGCCCAGACGCCGGACCCGCTCACGGGTTCGGTGAATGTACCGGTCTACCTCACCTCCACGTACGCCCAGTCGGCGCCGGGGGTTGCGAAAGGGTATGTGTACTCCCGGACAGGCAACCCAACCCGCGCCGCCCTCGAGCGGGTGATCGGATCGCTGGAGGGCGGTCGGGGGGCGTTGGCCTTCGCTTCGGGTCTCGCCGCGGCCTCGGCCCTCTTCATGCCCTACCCCTCCGGCGCGCGGATCGTCGCGGGCGATGACCTCTACGCGGGCACGCGTCGGCTCCTCGAGGTGGCGCGGACGCACGGCGTCCGCGTGGACTTCCTCGATACGTCCGACCTTGCGCACGTGCGGCGCGCATTCGCCGA
>JASHUS010000054.1 GCA_030039865.1 Thermoplasmata archaeon | reverse complement strand
GGGACACGTGGATGCGCGCAGATGAAGCCGCGCGCCGCCCCGGTCTCCGCAGAATCGGCGTCTCGGGCTGTATAATATCAAGTCGTCGTGAACTTTAAGTAGGGTAACTCATTCGCGAGCCCCATGCATCGCGTGACCGGGGCCACGTGGGGCGCTGTAGCCGTGGGACTCTTCGCCGTCTTCCTGGTAGCTGGGCTGGTGTTCGGATCGATTCCGATCTCGCACTCGGCCCCCGGGGCGTCGGCGTCTCCCGCGACGCCCTCCAAGGCCGCAACGCCCGCAACGCCGTCGATCGCGCCCGCCCGGACGTACCAGACCCTGATCACGGTGGGATTCACCGGTCCTGTTGCGTACTATAATCCCGTTCCGACGAATCTCACGTTCTACACGAACATCACGTTCGGCGCGATCTCGAGCTCGACCACGAAGGTCTGGGTCAACGTGACCGGGCCGGGCATCGACGCGGACATGGTCTCGGGCGTCAACTTCACCCTCAACGCGTCCGCGGTGTCGGTCTTCAACAACAACGGGATCCTCTACTCGAATTACACCTGGAGCGTCCCGCTCAACGCCGCCAACCTCGGCTGCATGTTGACGTCCTGCGGTGACAAGATCGCCGGAGCGAACTACTACGACGCGCAGGTTTCGATCAACGAGAACGGGGCCTCGTTCGGAGGCGGATTCGCCTCGACAACGCAGACCGATTACGTGATCTTGGTCTCAACCTGGACGACCGCGTACATCACTTCGATCGCAGCGGAGACGAACGTAGCCGTCCCCGCGACGGTGACGTTCTGGACGAACACGAGCTGGGGCGCGACGACGAACGCCACCACCTGGATCGAGCTCTGGACGTACAGCGAGAACAACGGATCCTACTACCAGGTCGCTTCCTGGGTCGGCGGGGTCAATTCGACCAACGTGACCAACGACACGAGCTCGGTGGTGACCTTCTCCGGGTACATCGGCGCGATCTACTACTCGAACGCCACCTGGACGATGCTGCTGAACCAGACGACCCTTGGCTGCACGACCGCCACCTGCAACACGACGTTGGGGCAGGGGGACTGGAACGAGCTGTACGTCGAAGTCGACCAGAACGGCACGAGCGTCGGCGGTTCGGGATGGACGGGTTGGTTCAACGCCTACTCGAATTGGTACTACCTCGGCACGACGCTTGCGTCGGGCGGGGAAACCAACTACCCCAACGAGTACCAGGCCCTGCCGTTCCTCGGAACCGGCTGGCTCAACGTGAGCTACGCGCCGTCGCTGGCAGCGAGCAACTCGACATACACGGGCTACATCGACGTCTTCAACACCGAAACGGACGTGCTCCTGGTGAACCTGAGCGCGAACCATGCGATCAACACGACGAACTCCGACGGCTTCTCGCTGATCCCGACCTGGGCCGGGACGATCGACGGGCCGGGGGTTTCGTACGTGAACTTCACGTGGAGCCTCAACCTGAGCACGTCGAACCTCGGCGCGGACGTGCCGTACGCCCCGTTGTACGTCTTGCTCAACCTGACGATCAACGGGACGAGCGCGGGAGGCGTGAACACGACGATCAGCCCCGGCGAGACCGTGGTCGGCCTGTACGGCTACGTGACGTTCACCGCGACGCCGACGACCGCGGCGGTGGCGTTCACGCCGCTCCTGCCGGGCTACGTACCGGTCTGGGAGCCGCTGAGCCAGAACTTCACCCTGACGGTACAGAACGCCGCGATCAACGCGACCACCACGACCATCCTCGCGACGATCATCGACGAGACCGTCACGGCTGAGACCGGGGTCCTCGACGCCGTCTCCTACACGTACGTCACCGTCGTGGACAACCAGACCCAGTACACGTTCCCGATCAACACGATCGTGATGACGTGCAGCACGGCGGTGTGCGTCGCCCTGAGCCAGCTCGGGCTCGCGCCCTCGCCGACGGACGTCTACGCCCTGAACATCACGGCCGAGGTCGACGGGATCGGATCGCCGACGAACGGGACGATCGCCTATGCGTACTACCAGTCGTCGTTCTTCGCGATCTTCGCGCCGGTCAGCGCGGTGCTCTCGGCGCCCAACCCGGGCGCGAACATCTCGCCGGGCAACGTGACGGTCTCGGTGACCTGGGCCGGTTCGTTCGTCGCGACGGTGGTGCTCGACATCTACTCGCCGACGGGTGCGCTCGTCTTCTCGCAGAGCTTCTCCTCCGCGAGCGGACTGAACGCGACCTGGGTCGTGACGTCGCCCGGGACCTACACGGCGACGATTATCGTGGGGACCGCCTACGAGGCGCCGCAGTACTTCAACGCGACCTTGACGGTCAACAAGGAGCAGCGGATCTACGTCAACTCCACGTCGTACGAGAACTCGACGCTCATTCCGGGCCTGAGCGCGGCCGCGGCCGGGACCCTGCTCCTGGTCGTCGGGCTGCTCATCGGCATGGTCGTCGCGTTCCTGCTCGGACGCGCGGTGTGGGGCGGGCGCCAGAACCCCCAGTCTCCTCAACCGTGGGAGAGCGCGACCGCGGGCGGAGCGGCGGGTGGCGCGGCGGCGGGTAGCACGGCGGCCGGCGCCGGCACGAACGTCTGCCCCGTCTGTGGAAAGTCGTTCGCGACCCCCGACGAGCTCCACGCCCACGAGAAGAGCGAGCACGGCATGGAGTAGGCCGGCCTTCGTCGCCCGGCTCCAACCCTTTCCTTCTTCCCTTTTCTTTTCGTTCGGCCGGATTCCCCGGCGGGCCCGGTCCGCCGATCAGTCGAAGCGCAGCCCGGGGAACCGGGAGCGCCAGCGACCGACCTCGGGGCCGACCCGCTCGCCGTCGCGCCCGCCGCGCACGATCAGGTCCGCAAGCCGGGGCATGTCGCGGGGCCGTAGGCCGAGCCGGGTCACCTCGGCCGTCCCGATGCGAGCGACGAGGTCGATCAGGAGACGTTGCGCTTCCAGCCGGCGCGCGACGGCCCCCGCTCCGATGCCCCACTGGGCGCGCAGGCGAGGGCGATCGAGGTGGAGCTGATGGGAGCGGGTGAATCCCGCCCGCTCCGCGACCAGGGGGGTGCCGAGATCAGCGAGCGCGCCACCGAGGGCGAGCGAGTTCGCGACGATCGTGCGGGCGTACTCCCGCCCCACGCGCTCGAGCTCGAGCAGCGTCTGGGCGACCCCCGCGATCCGGTTCCAGTGGGCGTTGTCGAACGTCCTCCAGACAAGGGCCGGGTCGAGCTGGTCGAAGAGATCGTCCCGGTCGGTGGCGATGATCCCGCCCTGGGGTCCGGGGAACGACTTGTGGGTGCTGCCGAAGAGGACGTCCGCCCCCTCCCGGAGCGGCTGCTGGAACTCTCCCCCCGCGACCAGGCCCAGGACGTGCGAGCCATCATACAGGACGAGGGCCCCGACCGCGTGGGCGGCGTCGGCGATCTCGCGGAGCGGGTAGGGGAACAGGAAGAAGCTCTGGCCGAGGAGGACGGCGTCGGGCCGCTCCCGTCGGATCACCGAGACGGCGGTCTCGGCCTCCACGGAGTGGCCCGGGCCGTCCGCGGGTAGGGGCCGCACGGAGAGGCCGAGGAGAGCGGGCGCGAACCCCGGGGCGTACCCGTCGTACCCGCCCTGATCCGGCGGGATCGCGAGGATCTTGCTGCCCCGGGGCAGGAGCGGGGCAAGCACCGAGAGCGCGGCGATGTGGCCCGAGAGGGGACGGGTCGTGGCGCGCCGCGCTTGGAATACGCGGGCGGCCGCCGCGTTCGCGAGCTGCTCGATCTGGTCGGTGTAGCGAGTCCCGGTGTAACTGTTGTCGAGGACCTCTCCGTCCGCCTCGGTCGTGACGGGGAGCGTGTACCGTCCCGCCAGGTCGCTGGCCAGGTAGCTCCGAGCGATCGGGGAGACGGCGTTCTCGCTGGGAAGCAGGTTGAAGACCTCCCGGCCCCGCCAGCGGTCGTGGCGGCGGACCAGGTTCCGGAGTCGGCGCTCCTCGCTAGTTGGACACCGGCTCATGCGCGACCGGGCCACCGGGCACGAATCCCTGGGCGAGCTTGCGATGCTCCCGGTTGCCGCAGCGGGGGCAGACGAGGGTGTCCTTGGGACCCAGCGTGAGCAGCGCGTGGCACGCCTGGCAGCGGGCCGAGACCACGCCGAGCGTCGCGGCGGCGGTCGACAGCTTGACGGATGGATGCGCCTGCAGCACCCGGGCGAGGATGATGTCGCCGACCGCGAACTCGCCCGCCAACGACTCGGTGTACCCGTCCTTCGCTTTCGAGATGTGCACGGTGCCTTCCGGCATGCCCGGGACGACCCGCCGGCTCGTGGCGGTCGTCAGGACCGTGCAGACCGCCATCGCGGTCTTCAGCTCGTCCACGCGCGCGTAGACGAGGTCGCCCTCCTTGAGCTCGGGGACGGCGTTCCTCGCCTCGACCCGGACGGTCCGGTCGCGAGGATCGACGATCGCGGTCCCGAGGACCGAGGCGTAGATCCGACCGCGGCTCTCGTACGTGCCGTGGCCGGGGAGGTACTCCTCGGCCGCGCCGATGTAATCGCCGGGAAGCACGAGCCGGGGTAGTTCGGGAGCGCTCATGGGGGATGGTTCTCCGTACGGATGGCCCAACGGTCGACGGCGAGCGTTACGCGGCGCCGGGTATGATGCGGAAAGATCCGCGGCAGATCCCAGGCGACGGGGAGCGTCTCGAGGACATGGGCGCGCGCGGCGACCGCGCGGCGTGCTATAAAGGTTCGGGAATCGGCGAGCGCGTAGGCGTGGATCGACCACCGGGCGAGACGGAATCCGGTGTCCCAGAACGGACGGTCGGCGTGCGCCCGTTGGGCCCCGAAGGGCGGGTTCATGAGCACGACGTCGGCGGGCACGTCGGTTCGCCGGACGTCCTCCGCGCGGACCTCGACGTCGACCCCGGCCCGCCGGGCGGCCGCGCGGGCGACCTCCACGAGATCCGGATCGATCTCGACCGCGGTGACGGGGCGCGCTCCGAGGAGGGCGGCGGCAATCGCGAGCCGTCCGGTGCCCGCGCCGAGATCGAGGACCGATCGCCCATCGAGGCCACCCCATCGGACGGCGGCGAGCGCCAGGTCCGCCGCCGGCTCGGCCGGCGTCGCGACCTGTTCGAGATCGGGGCGGGGGTGCTCGGGGAGGGGAACGTCCGCGAGCACCCGGACCAGATCGGATCGACGCATGGAATTGCCAGCCCTCCCGGAGGGAAAAAGCGTGAGGCGGGTGGCCGTACCGGTGGGGGCGATGCGGGGAGCCGGATTTGAACCGGCGAACGCCTTCGCGGCAGGATCTCCCGGCCGGCGTCGCGGGACGCCGGCGTTTAAGTCCTGCGCCTTTACCGGGCTTGGCTATCCCCGCGGCGTTAGCGCGCGGCGGGGGCGACGGGCTCGGCTTCCTTCGCCGAGCGGGCGGGGGCCTTCTTGACGGAGACCCGCTTCGGGAAGTACTTCAGGAGCACGACGTCGTTGACCGCCGAGACCCACCGGTACGGAACGTTGACCTGACGGGAATCCTCCACTAACATCGGGCTCGATTCATCGACGAAGAGCCCGTCGATCTTGGCGGAGTCGACGTCGACGACGACGTTGTCGACCTCGCCCAAAAGGCGTCCGTCCGGCGTGTAGATCTGGCGACCCAGGAGTTCGGTCATCTCGACCAGCATGGCCTGTTCCCGCATCGCAGCGAGCGGACCCGCCCTTCATATGTCTTTGGGCGGACGCGTGGACCCGGAGCGCTACCCCGCGGATTCCTCGGCGGAGGAGTCGTCCCTGGGGGGCGCCTGACGGACCTGAGCGCGGAACAACTTCAGCAGCTCGGTCGACGTCGTCGCCTCGGTCGGGCCCTTGTCGTCGCGCACGCGGCCGGTGAAGCGGGGGAATCGCAGCGCGAGGCCGGCCTCGGGGCGGACGGCCCCGAACGCGGCCCGATGGATCGGGCTCAGCGTCAGCTCGGCCCCCCGGACCTCGATCACGAGGCCGGGTCGCATCCATTGGTCGGGGACCAGCCCCGTGTCGACCTCGGGGGGCTGCGTCGCGCTCTCGAAGCGGTGGACCCGCTTCGGGAGCTCGGCGAGCATCGCGTCGTCAAAGCCCGAGCCGACCTTGCAGAACGTCTCGAAACGGTCGCGCTTCGGATCGTACACCGCGAGCAGGTAGGCGCCGTAGTGGCCGGCCCGGCGCCCGCGCCCGAGGAACCCGCCGACGATCACGCCGTCGATGGAGTCCTCGAGTCCGGACTGGTAGTCGCGCTTGTACTTGATCCACCAGAAGCCCCGCGCGCCCGCGCGGTACGAGCTGCCGGCCCGGATCGACTTCGCCATGATCCCTTCGCCGCCCACCGCGACCGCCTCTTCGAAGAACTTGGTCGCCGTCGCCTCGTCGTGCACGATCTCCTGGGTCGCGATGCGGACGCGCTCGGTCGGATGCAGGATCTCCTCGAGCAATCGGCGGCGCTCGGGGAAGTCGCGCTCGTAGACCGGCTCGCCGCCGCTCAGGAGGACGTCGAACGTGAACAGGCAGACCGGGACCTCCTCGCGGATCCGTTCGAGGTCGTGCTTCCGGCCCCGCCGCCGGGAGACCTCCTGGAAGGGAAGAATCTCGCCGGTCTCGACCTCGATCGGCACGCACTCGCCCTCGAGGATCGCCGGCGTCCGACGGACCGCCTTGGGTAGATCCTCGACGAGCTCGGGGAACTGCGCGCTGATCTCCTCGAGCCGGCGGGAGAACAGTCGTACCGGACCGCTCTTCGGGATGTGGGCCTGCACGCGCAGCCCGTCGTACTTGTACTCGAGCGCCGCCGACCCGCCCATCCGCTTCAGGACCTCGGCGAGCGATGGCTCGCGCTCGGCCAGCATCGGGCGGATCGGCCGGCCGACTTCGAGGGTGACCGAGGCGAGCCCGTCGAGCCCCTTCTCGGCGAGCGCGTT
>JASHUS010000006.1 GCA_030039865.1 Thermoplasmata archaeon | reverse complement strand
GGTCGACACCGCGCTCCGCGCGATCGATCACGCGATCCAGTTCCACGGCGGGCGGGGGTACTCCTCCGATCTTCCCCACGAGCAACGGTTCCGCGATGTGCGCAGCGGGCGGATCGCCCACGGCCCTTCGGAGATCATGCTCTCGATCGCTGCTCGACGCATCTGGGACCGCGAGTCGGCTCGGAAATGACTCATATAGGGGTCCTGCCGAATTACCGGTCGTGGGGCCGGTCCCGTCGTACGAACGCTCCCATCTATGGCGAAGTCTCCTCCGGGGCCGAGGAGGGCTGACCGTCGCCCTCACGATCGCCGTTCTCGCCGTCCTGGTCGTCCCGTCGGGGCTTGCAGTACCCCCAGCCGGCGGTACCGCGTCCTCCCTCGCGACCGCGTCCAGCGTCCCCACTCCGAGCGGCCCGTTGACCTCGGTCCCCTTGGGCCCGTACAGCTCCGTCCAATCCGGGTCGGTGCGCCTCTCCACTCCTCCCTCGACCCCGCTATTCGTCGTCCTGACACTCCCGCTTTCCAACTCGACGCGGCTCTCCCAGTTCCTCATGGAGCTCTCGACGCCGAAGTCGCCCGAGTACCACCACTATCTGACCGAGGCCCAATTCGTCGCGCAGTACGCGCCGTCCTCGGGGGCGTGGTCGAGCGTGATGACCGCGCTCGACGCGCCCGGCATCACGAATGTGACCGCGTCGCCCGATCGTGTGACGATCTCCTTCGACATCACCCCCGCCGCGGCCGATCGATGGTTCCACACCACCCTCGCGAGCTACGTCCAGGGGGATCGGACGTACATCGCACCCTCGACGACGCCGGAGCTGGACCGATCGCTCGCCACGGAGATCGCGGAAGTCGACGGGCTGAGCACCTACTCTCACTACGAGCTCGGCCTCGTGGGCGGCGACTCCGCGAGTCCCGTGCACCGCGACCTCGAAACGTCCGTGGCCCCCACGACGGCGACGTCCGGGTACCCGACGCCTCCCTCCGTGGACGGTATCCAGTTCGAGTACGCTTCCGACTACCAAGTGGCCTACGACGAGCAGTCGCTGTTCGACCAGTATGGGTATCCGACCAACGCCACCGTCGCCACGATCCTCTGGTCGGGCAGCTACACCGGGACGAGCACGGTCGAGACCTCGTGCGGATCGCTCGCACCGAACACGAACGTCGGACCCTGGGTCCCCTCGGACATCTATTCGTTCTACAACGAGACCCTGCCGGCGGGCGAGCCCCACGCCTCGCTGACGGCGGTGCCGATCGATGGGGCCCCCGCTCCGAGCTGTCTCGCGTCCTGGGACAGCTCTGGCGCCAACGGAGAGAACACGCTCGACCTCGAGATGATCGGCTCGACCGCCCCCGGGGCGCGCATCTTCAACGTCTACGGACCGTCCGCTTCGCTCGCCACGATCGACGCGGCGTTCGGAACGATCCTCAGTCCGCCGTCGACGCTCCCGGCTGCCACGCAGGCGGGGCTCGAGAACGTGACCGTGATCTCGAACTCCTGGGGGGGAACGGACGGCAACAACACGACGTGGTACCAGGACCTCGAGCAAGCCCAGGCCCGAGGCATCTCGGTGCTGGCGAGCTCGGGCGACTCGGGCAGCAATCCCTCCAGCCCGCGCTACGAAGGATCGCCGGTGGACTTCCCCGCGTCGATGGCGTTCGACTCCTTCGGGGTGACCGCCGTCGGCGGTACGACCGTCGAGCTGTCTACGTCCACCCTCCGGATCCGAACGCAGTCGGCCTGGTACGACGGGCTCGACGACCCGGACGCCGGGCTGCCGGCCGGATCGACCGGCGGCGTCAGCGACGTCTTTGCCGAGCCCAGCTGGCAGTCCGCCACTTCGGCCGCCGAGGTGATCGCGGACACGGGACAACTCGGACGAGGCGTGCCGGACATCGCGGCACTCGCCAACAACACCCTGCTCACGCTGACGGTCGACGACTACCAGTACAAGGCGACGAACGCGAGCGTGAACGGTAACGATGACTGGATCTACGCGTGGGGCACCAGCATCGCCTCGCCGCTCACCGCCGGGCTGGTCGCGACGATCGACCATGTCCTCCGCTCGACGAACGAGTCGGCGCTCGGATTCCTCAACCCCGAGATGTACACGGTCGCGAACGAGCAGTACACCGCACTCCCGACCGCCTTCCCGGGCGTGGGAGCCGAACCCACGGGCTCGTACGATTATTCGTTGCCCACGGCGCCCTTCATCGACGTGACCCTCGGCGCCAACTACCTCTATTCGGCGTTGCCGGGGTACGACCTCGTCACCGGTTGGGGCTCGCTCGACGCGTACAACTACACGATGTACGTCGTGTCGACCTCGTTCTCGGACGACTACGGCCATCTATCGGGCGTCCAGGAC
The DNA here is from genome assembly GCA_030039865.1 of Thermoplasmata archaeon. Taxonomy (GTDB): domain Archaea; phylum Thermoplasmatota; class Thermoplasmata; order Lutacidiplasmatales; family UBA184; genus Lutacidiplasma. The sequence goes on along the minus strand of JASHUS010000006.1, from coordinate 2,404 downwards.
CGGTTCGATCTCGCGGGCCTCTCGGTGACCAGTACCGGGCCCGACTCCGCCTACGATGCCTCCACCCAGCAGAACCTCTTCCTCGCGAACTCCCTCGGCGCCCCGATCTACTGGATCCAGAACGTGGTCTACATCGAGGGCAGCCCTGGGGATTGGGCGATGAACTTCACGGGCTGGGTCGTCTTCCCGTTCTGGGCCACGTACCCCGCGGAGACCGTGTACGAGTACAACTGGCCCGCGTCCGGTCTCGTCGAGACTACGCCCCTCGATCTCAACTTCACCACCACGCTCTCGGACCCGGGCGGGCTCGGCGCGGTGGTCGACTTCTCCTTCGGCCTAGACGAGGTCGGGACGATCGCCCTGCCCGTACCCGGGGCGTCGTTCATCATCGGCAGCCTGAACTACACGTATTCGTGGCAAGGCGTGAACTACACGAACGGAGGAAGCGCCTACGCGCCGGGATCGGGGTTCCTCTCCCCGCAGTTCGGTCTCGTGGGCGGACCGAGCGGCGGCCTCGGAGATTTCATGGCCCCCACCGCGGGGACGGTCTCCGCATGGCTCGAGCCGTGGGGGACGACCACCTGGCAAGCGGCGTGGACCTCCACGTACGGCCTCGACCGGACCCAGACCGGCGAGGAAGCGGAGAACCTGCTCTACCAGCAGACGCAGGCAAACAATTGGTCGTTCTCCGTCGTGGCGGACAGCTCGACGCAGGGTGTCCTGGCGTACGAGAATCCGACGCCCTATGAGTTCACGCTCGAGTTCAACCAGACCGGGGTGCCCGCGGACGCGCGCTGGTTCGTCAACGTCACCGGGGCCGCCGACGTTTCGGCGCTCGGTTCGCAGTCGAACCTGACCTTGCCCGTCCTGAACGGGTCCTACGCGTGGACGGCCGCGGTCGGCAAGGGCAACTGGTCGATCGCGCCCGACACCGGACGGTCCGTCGTCAGCGGGCAGACGGTCTACGTCGACCTCCTGGCCGCGGCGTCCCCGCGCTACCTCGTCCAGTTCAACGCGACGGGCGTCCCACCCTCCCAGAGCTGGTACGTCAACATCACGCGGACCGTGAGTCTGAGCTCTCCCGGGAGCGACGACGAGCTCGCGACCGACCTGGTCAACGGGACGTATGCGTGGACCGGCGCGATCGGCGCGAACTGGACCAGCCCTTCGGGCGATTTCCGGGTCAACGGTGCGAGCGTGCTCGTCGATCTCGCCTTTGCGCTGCGCACCGCGTCGGTCGCGTTCGTCGAATCCGGCCTGCCCTCGGGGACGACCTGGACCGTGGTCATCTCGGGCGCGCCCGAACTCTCCGGGTCGACTTCGACCCTCGCCGCGTCGCTCGACTACGGGGACTACCGCTACGAGGTGAGCACGGCGAACGCGTCGTTCGCCCCGACGACCCCGTCCGGCTCGTTCGACGTCCCCGCGACGGCCACCGTCGATATCACGTTCGAGGCGGTCACGTACGGCGTGGTCGCGACCGCCACGTATACCGGCGGCGGGACGATGCCCTCCTGGACGCTTACGATCGCGGGCAGCTCCCAGACCGTCAGCCGGACGCAAATCCTCGTCGAGCTGGCGAACGGCACCTATCCCTACTCGGTCGCGACCGTGTCGGGCTACACGATCTCGCCCACGGGCGGGAGCCTCACGATTTCGGGCGCGAATGCGACGCTCGCCTTCACGATCACGAAGAACTCTGCCCCGACGCCCCCGACCGGAACGACGAACTCGGAGCTGCCGACGACGTTCCTGCTCGGCATCGTCGGCGGGCTCGCCGTCGTCGTGATCCTCGTGGCACTGGTCGTTCTCCTGGCGCGACGGCGCCGGAAGGGTGGGACGCCGCCGCCGGACACGGCCTAGCCGGCCTTCGACGACCTGGACCGCGTGCTCCCGCTGTGGGCTGGCTCTTTCGGTCGCGAGCCCTCGCGGGACTGGAACTGTTCGGCCTCCGTCGAACCTTCCATCGCCAGCGTCGAGGTGAGACCCCCCGAGAGCACCTGCGCGACGTCGTCGAAGTAGCTCGTGCCGACGAACGACTGGTGCTTGACCGCGCCGTACCCTTCCGGCTCGGCCCGGAACTCCTCCTCCTGGAGCTCGGTGTACGCGCTCATGCCGGATTGAGCGTACCCCTTCGCGAGCTTGAACATCGAGAGGTTCACGGCGTGCCAACCGGCGAGGGTGACGAACTGGAACCGGTAGCCCATCTCCGCGATCGTCGATTGGAACTCGGCGATCACGTCCGGAGCGAGCTTCTTGCGCCAGTTGAACGACGGGGAGCAGTTGTACGCGAGGAGCTTCCCCGGGTGCTCCAGATGGATCTCGCGCGCGAATCGCTCCGCCTCCTCGAGGTCCGGGCCGGCCGTCTCGAACCAGAGGAGATCGGCGTAGGGGGCGTAGGCGA
>JASHUS010000053.1 GCA_030039865.1 Thermoplasmata archaeon | reverse complement strand
CCGGAGTTCCTCGGGCCCGTCGAAGCGGACGACTCCGGCGCCGCTCCCGCCGATGTTCGGTTTCAGGATCACGGGGTACCGCAACCCCCGGGCGGCCGCCGGTGCCTGCTCGGGCGCGTGGATGACGCGGCTCTTCGGGAACGGAAGGTCGAGCGATCGGAGGAGCGAGAGCTGGAGCGCCTTCGAGAGCTCGTGACGGAACGCCTTCGACCCGTTGACGACCCGGGCGCCGAGGGACTCGAGATGGCCCAGGTAGCTCAGCGTGTAGAATAGTCCGCTCCCGTGCTCCCGTCGCCAGGCGGAGGGGCTCATCCGGTTGAAGAGCACCGGCCACGAACGCTCGCCCGAGTCGAGATCGAAGAAGTGGTCCGGCGCGTGGAGCTTCTCGTATGCCACGCCCCGGCGATCGAGCTCCGCGAAGACCTTCTCGAACCAGGCCGGGTGCTCGTACAGCACCGCGAGGTCGACCGGTCGCCGGTCCGTCTCGGAGGAGGAACGGGTCCCGACCTTGGAGTTGACGGCGCTCATCGTCCGTCCGCGGCGGCTCGCGCGACGAGCGCGGAGAGCGGGCCCCGGTGTACCCGAGAGACCTGCGCGAGAATGATAAGGGTGGCGGCCGTCATCGCGGGCCGAGGAGCCCGGTTCGCGCCCCCATCGGCGCGGAGCCCCGCGAACACGCGCCGGACGGGTTCAGACGCCCGGGCTCAAATCCCGCGGTGAGCTCGGATCCATCGGACGCGGATGACACCGGACTCGATCTCGCGGGGCGCGGCGGGTCGATCGGCCTTGCCCACCGATCCCGCGGCCCGGCGAATGGTCTGCTATCTCAGCCGTCGGCACGGGTGGATCGATCCCAGCCGCCCGGGGCGCCCGACGTACGAGGTCAACCTGCTCGCGGTGGCACTCCAGTCGCGCGTCTTCACGCTGGGCACCGCGTGGGAGTCGATCTTCCACGCTCCGATGCCCCGCTCGGTCCTCGCCGCGTTCCGCAAGGCGATGGTCCGGGTCCCGGTCTCGGAAGAGGACGTGCGTCTGCTCCGCGGGGTCGCGGACCAGTTGCACGTCGAGCTCGTCGTTCGGGAGTGAACGCGCGGCTCGGTCGCGGGGTCGGGGGACTATCCCGAGCCGTCGACGACGGTCATCGCGAGGAACCAGGTGCGCCGCTCGGTCTCGTCGATCCAGACCTCGATCAAGCTCGCCGTGGCCACGTCGTTGTGCTTCTCGCAAATCTCGTGGGTCGCGCGGAGCTCCCGCGTCAGCTTCAGATTGTCGTCGCGGAGCTCGGTCAGCATCGCGATCGGGGCGACCGACTCCTGGTTGTTGTCCTTGAGACGCTGGAGCTTCGAGATCTCGCCGATCGAGTGGATCGCGAGCTGGCCCAGCTTGCGGCCCCGTTCCGCGATCGGGTCGGTCATCGCGAAGATCTGGTCCCCGTGTTCGTCCAGCAAGAGGTGGTAGTCCCGGTAGTGCGCGCCGGTCATGTGCCAGTGGAAGTTCTTCGTCTTCACGTAGAGGGCGAAGGTGTCCGCGAGCAGGGAGCGCAATGCCCCGCCGATCTCCACGACGCCGTCGGCCGACAGATCGGTCGGGACGTTGTACACGCTCTTTCCTCGGTTCACCGCCTTCGTCGCTGCCATGCTCGGCATCGGATCCCTCTCCGGGCTCGGCCCTTCCGCGCCCTTAGGCGCAGGGACCGGCCCTCTCGCTCCCGGACGCCCGGACCCGATTTAATCCCCTCGGCCGGAGCCGAGGGGCGCCCGCGTCGCTGGGCCCGTACGTCGAACCGCGGGGGGCCAATCCTTCTTGAACCCCGGTTCGCTAGCAGCCGCGCCGCGGCCCCCCGGCCGAGCGGAAAGGAACCGACGTAGATGACCGCCGCCGATGACCCGGGTCCGCATGAGGTCCGCCGAGAGACCGACAGCCTCGGGGAGGTCGAGGTGCCGGCCGACCGCCTTTGGGGCGCCCAAACGCAGCGCTCGCTGGAGCACTTCCGTATCGGTCGCGAACTGATGCCGCGCGAGATGATCCCGGCGTTCGCGCTCCTGAAGAAGGCCTGCGCGGACGTGAACCGGGCCAACGGCGCGCTCGATGCGGAACGCCACCGGCTCATCGTCCAGGCGTGCGAGGAGATCCTCGCGGGCCGGCACGACGGCGAGTTCCCGCTCCACGTCTGGATGACGGGGAGCGGCACGCAGTTCAACATGAACGTGAACGAGGTGATCTCGAACCGGGCCTGCCAGCTCGCCGGCACTCCGCTCGGCAGCAAGCGGCCGGTCCATCCGAACGACCACGTCAACATGTCCCAGTCCTCCAACGACGTCTTTCCCGCCGCGATGCACATCGCGACGGCGGTGGCGGTCCGCGAGCGGCTCGTCCCGGCGGTGACCGCGCTCCGCGAGGAGATCGGGCGAAAGGCGGACGAATGGGCCGAGATCGTCAAGATCGGGCGCACGCACATGCAGGACGCGACGCCGCTCACGCTCGGCCAGGAGTGGTCGGGCTACGCGACGATGCTCGGGGAGGACGTCGATCGGATCGAGGCGGCACTTCCCGCGGTCTATCGTCTCGCCATCGGGGGCACCGCCGTGGGGACCGGGCTCAACGCTCCGCATCGGTACGGCGAGGCGGTCGCGGCCCGGATCGCGGAACTCACCCATCTTCCGTTCGAGAGCGCACCGAACAAGTTCGCGGTCATGGGCGCCCACGACGCGCTCGCACAGCTCTCGTCGTCCACCCGGACCCTCGCGGTGTCCCTGTACAAGATCGCGAACGATCTGCGGCTCCTTTCCTGCGGCCCCCGCGCCGGACTCGCCGAGATCCAGATCCCCGAGAACGAGCCCGGCTCCTCGATCATGCCGGGGAAGGTCAATCCAACGCAGATCGAAGCGCTGACGATGATCTGCGCCCAGGTGATGGCCAACGACGTCGCGATCGGCCTGGGGGACGCGGGCGGCTTCCTCGAGATGAACGTCTACAAGCCCCTGATCGTGCACAACCTTCTGCAGTCGATCACCCTCCTCGCCGATGGCGCGACGAACTTCCGACGGTACTGCGTCGCGGGCGCCGAGCCGAACCGGCCGATGATCGCCCGCTACGTCGAGCGGTCGCTGATGCTCGTCACGGCCCTCTCGCCCGTCATCGGCTACGATAAGGCGTCCGAGATCGCGCACTACGCGTCGGAACACGACCTGACGCTGCGGGAGGCCGCCCTCCAGCTCGGCTATGTCACCGCCGAGGAGTTCGATCGGATCGTCGATCCGGCGAAGATGGTGCGCCCCTACGTCGCCGAGGCGAAGTAGCGCCCGGCTTTACCGGGTGCGGCGGCCGGTCGATCGGACGACTCAGCCCTCGAGGTCGAAGTAGATCTTGACGGTCGCGTGATACTCCGCGACCTTCTGGTCCTTGACGACGCCCTCGAGCTCCGTGACCCGGAACCACCTCAGGTTCCGCACGGTCTTCGCGGC
>JASHUS010000005.1 GCA_030039865.1 Thermoplasmata archaeon | reverse complement strand
AGCTTGGTGATCGGGAAGAGCGCGCCCCAGAGGACGCCCAGCACGACGAGCTGCGCGAGGGTCCCTCGCTGCGGGGCCCGCGGGCCCGGCGACCGGCCGTAGCGCATGGAGGAAGGAGCGGGCGCGCGACTCTTGGTCTCTTAGTGGAATCCAGTTGACGCGCGCGCCGCGCTACGCGTCGGCGTACGGATCGGCGGCCCGCCGGGGGTGGGACTTCGGCTGCGGGTGCAGGCTCCCGCGGTGCGGCCGCTCGGTCGCGGGTACGGTGGCTGCGATGAGGTCAGCGCGCGTCACGATGCCGACAACATGGTCGGACGCGTCCACCACGGGCAGCCGGTGGATCCCCTCGCGGTACATCGTCCGCGCGGCGTCCGCGGCGTTCATCGTCGGCGGGATCGTGATCGCCGGGCTCGCCATCGCGTCCCGGACGCTGGCGTTCTGCAGGCGATGCCGGCACAGGTCGAGCAGCGACGGCCCCCGGGCCGGTGCCGATTCGAGGAGAAGGTCCAGGAGCCCGCGCGGGCTCGAGATCCCGGCGGAGAGGTCGAGCTTGCGCACGAGGTCCTTCTCGCTCAGCACGCCCACGATCCGCCCGTCCTCGCCGAGCACCGGTAGGCCCGACACATGCAGTTCGCGCATGATCCGTCCCGCGTCGAAGAGCTTCGCGTCGGGCCGGGTCGACGCGACCGCGCGGGTCATGACGTCCGAGACGGGGATGCCGCTCTCCATAGGTCACCGGTCGGTTCAGGCCGGTGGGCGGGGATAGAGGCCCCGTCAACTCCGCTCGACGGCGACCGCGCTAGATGACCCCTTGCGGGACCCCGGCCGCATCGATGCCGATGTGCACCGCCCGCGGGTCGCGCGGGAGGCCCGGCATCGTCTGGATGTCGCCGAGGAGCGCGACGACATAGCCCGCCCCGGCCGCCCGAACGAACCGCTGGACCCGGACCCGGAAGCCGCGCGGCCGGCCCAGCTTCTTCGGATCGTCGCTGAGCGACAGCGGAGTCTTCGCGAGGCAGACCGGCACCGCGTCGGCGTCGGGCACGTCGCCCCGGTCGAGCTCCGCCCGGGCCCCGTCCGTGAGATCGACCCCGTCGCCCCCGTAGATCGTCCGGACCACCGTCTCGAGCTTTTCGGCGAGCGGCTGGGACGGCGCGTAGATCGGTCGGGCGCGCTGGCCCCGGTGCAGCGCCTCGACGACCGCGTCCGCGATCGCGAGACCGCCGGCGGCGCCGTCGGAAAATCCCGTCGAATCCTCGATGCGGACGCCGAGCCCGGTGCAGAACGACTTCACCTCCGCGCGCTCCGCGCCGATGTCGGCCGGGAACCGGTTCAGCGCGACGATCGGGTCGAGGCCGAACGCCCGCACGTTCGCGATGTGCTGGGTGAGGTTCTCGAGACCCGGGCCGAGCGAACCCGCGCCGACCGCGCCGGGCGCGTGGGCGTGCAGGCTCGGCAGGCTCGCGACGATCACCGCCGCGGACGGCGCGACGTTGCCGAGCGGGCTCACGAGATCGACGAACTTCTCGCCCCCGAGGTCGGTCGCGAAGCCGGCCTCGACGAGCGCGACGTCCGCGAGCTGCTGGGCGACGTGGAGCGACGTGAGGGTCGTCGTGCCGTAGGAGAGGTTGCCGAACGGGCCGCCGTGGACGAGGACGGGCGACCCCTCGGACGTCTGGAGAAGGTTCGGGATGCGGGCGCGCCGCAGGAGCGCCGCCATCGCGCCGCCCGCGTGCAGGTCCTCGGCGGTCACGGGCCGCCCGTCCCGCGTCCGCGCGACGACGATGCGCTCGAGCCGGGCCTGGAGCTCCTCGGGACCGGTCGCGAGGCCGAGGATCGCCGTGATCTCGGAGGCCGGCGTGATGACGAACGACCCCCGGCGGACGGGCCCGTTACCGGTCCCGCGCCCGATCTCGATGTCGCGCAGCGCCCGGTCCTCCACGTCGAGCGCGCGCGGCCAGACGATCGTCTCGGGGTCGATCCCGAGCGCGTTGCCGTGGTGGAGGTGGTTGTCGAGGAGCGCCGCGAGCAGGTTGTGCGCGGCCGTGACGGCGTCGAGATCCCCGGTCATGCCGAGGTTCACCTCGGCGAGCGGCTCGACCGTCGCCCGGCCCCCGCCGGCCCCGCCGCCCTTGATGCCGAAGACCGGTCCGAGGGAGGGCTGCCGCAGGCAGGCGATCGCGCGCACGCCCTTGCGGCTGAGCGCGGAGGCGAGCGTGAGCGTCGTGACGGTCTTGCCCACCCCGCCGGCGGAGGGGGTCATGCCGGTGACGAGGACGATCTGACCGGGCGCGCGCGCCGGATGCACCATCAGGCGGGACGGGTCGACCTTCGCGGCCCACCGTCCGTACGGCTCCCACGCCTCGGGCGGGATGACGAGACCTCCGGCGATCTCCTCGATCGTCTTCATGCGACCGTCCCCACGGGATCGTCCCGATTAAGCCGGACGTTAATCTCGCTTGACCGTTCCGCGCACGACGGGCCGCCGTCGAAACCGCTTGACGAGGGGTTCATGAACGGCGGGGGCCCGTGACCGGTCGGAGAGGACGATGACCGACCCCGACCGCCTGTGGAATCTGCCGGAATACTACGCGGAGAAGCCGGCGATCCTCCGCGACGGGAACCGGGTCTGGATCCGCCCGGTCCACGCGACGGACCACGCCCGGCTGACCGAGTTCCTCGATCACGTCTCCGACGAGTCGCTCGAGTACCGGTTCTTCACCCCGGCGCGACGGGACGTCGTGGTCGACGAGATGCTCCGCGCTCCGCCGAACGGCCATCGCCTCGCCCTGATCGCGATCGACCACGAGTCGGAGGGCGAGATCGTCGTCGCCCACGCCGAGTTCCTCGAGGACCCGTACGAGCCCCTCACGGCCGAGGTCGCCTTCCTCCTGCGGGACAGCTGGCGGGGTCGGGGACTGGGCACGATCCTGCTCCACCGTCTCGCCGCCGCGGCCCGGGCCCGCGGGCTGCGCCGCTTCTACGCGTACGTCCTGCCGAGCAATGACGGGATGCTCGAGGTGTTCCGCAACTGCGGATTCCCCGAGGTCGAGTCGACGAGCGAGGGGATCACCCGGGTCGAGATCCCGATCGCCGAGCCGCCGACCTGGCTGCCCGAAGAGCACACGTCCGCGGTCTCTGCGACGTGAGGCGCCGCGCGCCGGGTTCCGGTCGCTCGAGCGTCAGTCGCCCGCGTCCATCAGCGAGCGCACGAGCCGCAGGAACGGGTCGGGTTCGAGGGGAAGATCGACCCGCTCGATCTCCTGCGCCCCGAGTACCTTCGGGTCCCGCGACCCCACGACGAGGAGACGGCTCGGGCGGTGTCGGCCGTTCAACCACTCCCGGGCGGTCGCACAATGCGGGGAGTTGGAGGCGATCACGACGACGTTCGGGGTCCCGGACGCGCGGGCGCCCGGCGCGGCGCCGGGGAACTCCGACGCGTACTGCGTCGCGATCCCGGCCGCTTCGAGGAGGTCGACCAGCGCCCGGCCCAGGCTGGGCGTCTCCCCGACGACGAGGACCGTCGGCTCTGCCATCGGCGTTCGCGAGCGGGTCGCGCGGGGTTATCCTTGATGTCAATCCGGCTTGACCTCGGTCCCGGTGCGCCCGCATCCAACAAGCACTTGAGACGAAGCGCGGTCCGGGGCGCGGAACTCCTCGCATGGATCCGGAGCCGCTTTCGGCCGAACGGATGGCCGCCCTGCTCGACGGGGCTCCGGCCGGCATCGCCCTCGTGACGGCCCCCGGCCGGTTCGAGTGGGCGAACCGGGCCTATTTCGAAGTGACCGGGCGCGACCCCTCGATGATCGGCCACGACTTCCACGAGATCCTCGAGGCGGACGGAACGTGGTCCGCCCCGATCCGAGCCGCGGTCGACGAGGCGTTCCGCACCGGGCGGGCGGCGGCGTTCCGCTCCGTCCGGGCCCTCCACCGGGCGCAGCGGGCCGGCGTCTACCTCGACGTCGATGTCCGTGCGCTCGACGCACGGCCGGGCGAGCCGGCCCGGGTCCTGCTCATGATCCGGGACGTCAGCGACCGGGTCGAGCAGGAGACCCGCGCGCGGCTCTTCTACGCGTCGTTCCGCAGCTCGACCAACGCGATGCAGCTGACGGACGCCAAAGGCGTCATGGTCGATGTCAACCCGGCGTTCGAGCGGATCTACGGGTACAGCCGCGAGGAGTGCGTCGGCCGGAAGCCGAACCTCGTCCGGAGCCGGTACACGCCGGTCGAGCTCTACGAGCAGATGTGGGCCGACCTCAAGGACCCCGCCCGGGGCTACTGGTCGGGCGAGCTGCTGAACCGCGATCGCAAGGGCGTCGAGCGGCCGGTGCTGCTGTCGATCACGGCGATCCGGAACCAGGCCGACGAGATCACCCACTATCTCGGCGTCGCCGTGGACCGCTCCGAGCAACGTAACTGGGAGCTGCGGGCGGCGCACTCGGACCGGCTCGCCTCGGTCGGGCAGCTCGCGGCGGGCGTCGCGCACGAGATCAACACCCCGCTGGCGAACGTGATGCTCATCGCCGAGAGCCTGCGCCGACGCACCCCGGACCCCGAGATGCGGCGGCGGCTCGACACGTTGACGGAGCAGGTCGAGGCGGCCGCCCGGATCGTCCGGAGCCTGCTCGACTTTGCGCGACGCGAGGAGCCCCGGGTCTCGGACGTCGACCTCGTGAGCGTCGCCCGGGACGCGATCGAGTTCGTCCGGGGCAAGCAGTCCCCCGACGTCGAGATCGTGGAGGTCTTCCCTCCCGAGGGCGCGCGCGTCTCGGGCGACCGCGGGCAGCTGGGCCAGGTCGTCACGAACCTCCTCAACAACGCCTGCGACTCGATGGGCGGCCGGGGCCGGGTCACGGTCGAGGTACGGAACCGGGACCCCGTCGCCGAACTGGAAGTCATCGACCAGGGCCCCGGGATCTCGCCCGAGGCGCTCGGACACGTCTTCGAGCCGTTCTTCACGACCAAGCCCGAGGGGCAGGGGACGGGTCTCGGCCTCGCCGTCTGCCACGGGATCGTGCAGTCGCACCACGGCTCGATCGCCGCGCGCAACCTCGCGAAGGGCGGGGCGAGCTTCCTCGTCCGCCTACCGCTGCGCGACGCGACCGTCCGCCCGCGCCCTCGACAGTAGAGCGGGCCCCCGGGCGCCTTCCGCGCCGTCAAACGGAGTTGATGGACGGTCGAAATACTCCGGACTCCCAGCGGGGGTCAAGGTGACGCCCATGGCCGAAACCACGAGCCTGCCGGGAGCGACCCTCGCCGAACGAACCGCGGCCGGAAGGGAGGCCTGACGATGGCGTTCACGCCGTTCATCGACGACCTCGCCCTCATCGAGGTGATGCTGGCGACCGTCGCCGCGCTCCTCGCCTACGCCGGGGTGCTGATCTGGTGGGGGATCCGGACGAACGACCCCCGCGGCGTCCGCGGCGTGCTGCGCGGCCTCTCGGCCCCGCTCGCGCTGCTCGGCGGCGCGCTCTTCGCGATATCGCTCTGGGGAGAGATGACCTGGCCGTTCCTCGCCTCCGACGGGCTCGGCGGGTACAACATCTTCTTCTTCGACCCCCTGGTCATGATCGCGATCGTACTCGTCTCGTACGCGATCGCGGCCCAGTTCTCGCTGAAGCTGCAGTACGTCGGCCTCATCGCGCTCATCTGCGGCGCGGTGACGATCGTCTACGGCTACACCGGGTACACCGCGACACCGGCGTTCACGAAGGACCCGTTCGACACGCTGCTGCTCTACCTCTCGTTCGGCGTCACGGGGATCTCGGCGTTCCCGGCCTCGGTGCTGGTCGACTACTACCTGAAGCACGCGGAAATGGGCCAGCCGATCCTCGCCCCCGGCGGGATCGGGCGGACCTACCGGATGCCCCGCGTGACCAACTCCCGCGGCGCCCAGCCGGTCGTCCCGACGGCGCCCGTGACGGGAGAGACGCCGGCGAGCGGCGGGGTCCACTTCGCGTACTGGGCCCAGGCGTTCGTCCTGTTCTTCCCGGTCTTCGCGGCCCTCGCCTCGATCGCGGCGTTCTGGTACTTCGGGATCACGCTGCCCGGCCACATCGGCAGCGGACCGGCGAACGCTCCGTAGGCACCCACCGCGGAACCACGGGCCCGCCCGCGCGCCCGACCGGCGCGTACGGGCCCGTAACCCCTTCCGGAGCAATTTTCGTTTGACGGGCATCCCGCGGCCCTCGCCCCGTTCGGGGAGCGAAGTCCTAATCCTTCGAGGGCGAGTCCCGCGCCCGTGCGCGTGCTGGTCGTGGACGACGACGCGGTGTTCCGCGAGGAGCTCGCGGAGCTCCTGCGCGAGGACGACCACACGGTCGCGGTCGCGCCGTCCGCCGCGAAGGCGATCGAATGGCTCGAGCACGAGGAAGCGGACGTGCTCCTCACCGATCTACGGATGCCGCGCATGAGCGGTCTCGAGCTCCTGCGCCAAGTCCGCGAGCGGTGGCCCCGCACGCTGGTCGTGATGATCACGGGTTTCGCGACGATCGACACCGCGATCGAGGCGATGCACGCCGGGGCGTTCGACTACCTTCGCAAGCCGTTCCGCATCGAGCAGGTCCGCGCGACGCTCGCGCTCGTCGCCCAGGAACGCGTGTACGAAGCGCCCCCCGAGCGGGAGCGGGACCCGTGGAGGGACGGCCGGGCCCTCGCGACGGACGGACAGCACGAGGTCCTGTTCTTCGGGGACGCGCACGGATCGCCTCCCGCGCACCTGCATGTCGAGCCGCTCGACCCTTCGATGCCGTCCGCGCTCGTGGGCCGGACCGAAAGTTTCGTCGCCGAGCACGCGAACGCAGCGGTCGTGATCGAGCACGCGGAACGACTGCTCGAGCATCACCGGCTCGAGGACGTCGTGCACGTCTTCGACCGCCTGCGCGAGCAACTGGGGGGCCACGGCCCGCTGCGCGTCGGGTTCGATCCGTCCCGGATCACTCCGTCCCAGGCCGCCGCGCTCGGAGCGGCCGTCGCGGCGGACGAGACGCACTCGGCGCTCGAGGCGCTCGCGAACCCGATCCGGCGCAAGGTGCTCGAACGGGCCGCCCAGGGAGCGATGACGTTCGGCGAGGCGATGGCGGCGGCCGGCTTGGACGACTCCCCGAAGCTCGCCTTCCATATGCGCAAGCTCGTGGACGCCGGCCTGCTCGCGCACGAGGGCGAGAAGTACCGGCTGACGGGCCGGGGAAAGGCCGGCGTGCAGCTCCTCGTCGACGCCATGTTCCTGCCGCCGGTGGCCGGCGCCGGCAACCTCGCCTTCCCGGGCAAGGGCCGGTAGCTCGTTCTCTCAGGCGCGCCCGGCCGCGACGGCGAGCCGGGTCCGAAGGTCCGGCTAACGGGACTCCGACGGCGGGATCGTGTAGACGAGGCGACGTTCGCCGAGCGCGCGATTCCAGGAGCTCCCGATCTCCGCGAGGGGGATCGCATCGTAATCGATGCGGAACTGTTCCGCGGCCAACGCCCGAAGGAACTCACCGATGCCGCGGAGCAGCGCGCTAGGGGGCGTGCTCCCCACGCCCGTTCCGATGAGCTCGATTCCGGACGCACGGAGCCAGGCGCCGTCCAGCGTGATGTCGGCGGCGCTCACCGCGCCGACCTCGACGTAGCGGATCCGCTCGGATCGACGGGGGGCCGGTGGTGTACCGAGCGCGGCGAGGATCGTCTGGGCGGAGGATCCCCAGAGGTAGTCGAGCACGACGGCGAGCCCCGAGTCGCGGGCCTCCGAACGGATCCGCTCGTGCAGCGCCTCGCGTTCCATTCCGAGCGGAAGGACGACGTCCGCGCCGACCTCGGTCAACCGGCGGAGCCGAGGTCCCTCGCGACCGGTCGCGATGACCCGGCGGGCGCCCAGGTGCTTCGCGACCTGCACGGCCATCCGACCGGAGGAACCGGTGGCGCCGTTGATGAGGACGGAACCCCCCGGCGGGATCGGGGCATGGACGGTGAGCGGGACCCAGCAGGACATGCCGGGGATCGCGGCGGCCGCGGCGAGGACGGGATCGAGTCCCTCGGGGAGCGGCACCACGTTCGAGGCCGGCGCGACCGACCACTCGGCGAGGGCCCCGAACGGCGGCCGGGGGAGCGTGAAGTAGACCATCCGCCCCTCGTCGGTCCGCCCCACGCCGTCGACGCCGGCGACGAACGGCGGCGACTCCTCGGCGCTGTAGTGTCGCCCCATCGCCCGGGAGTAGGCGAGACGCGACACCGCGCTGGCCACGACCGCGACCCGCACTTCGTCGGCGCGGGGCGTCGGCGCTTCGAACTCCCCGAACTCGGGCGGTTCGCCGCCCACGCGCACGACCGCGGCCTTCATCGCGTCGGGGCCCCGAGCCGGCGGCTCTTCTTAGGCCGACCGGTTCCCCCGCCGCCAGAGGTAGGTGTTCCGCACGGGCCGGTGGCGATCCCAAAGAAAACTGCCATAATCTACGCCGGCGTCGCTTCGCGGAATGGCCGTCGTCCTCCCCCTCCTGGGGGCCCTCTTCTTCGTCTTCCTGCTCGCCCAAGCTTTCGGTTGGGCGACGCGACGGCTCGGACTGCCGGCGCTCATCGGCGAGATCATCGCCGGCATCGTGATCGCGAACTTCGTCGTGGGCTCGTTCGATCTCGAGAACTGGATCGGACTCAACGCGAGCTCCGCGCAGGGCGTCGTCAGCCGCGACGCGTTGACCGGGCTCGCCGACATCGGCGTCATCTTCCTTGCGTTCGCGGTCGGGCTCGAGGTCCTGCCGTCGGCCGTCCGCCGGTTCGCCCGGGCCGCCGCCTCGACGGCGGCGTGGGGCACGACGATCCCGTTCGCGCTCGGGGTCGCGCTTGTGATCGCCCTCGGCGGTACGGGACGTTGGTCGGCCGCGCTCTTCGTCGGCGTCGCGCTCATGGTCTCCTCGCTCACCGTGACGGCGCGCATCCTGCGGGACCACGGGCTTCTCGAGACCGACGAGGCGCACCTGATGCTGGGCGCGGCGCTGATCGAGGACGTCGTCGGCGCGATGGTGCTGACGGTCGTCTTCGCCTTCACCGCGCAGAGCGTTCACGGCCCGGTCGACCTCGTCTACCAGGCCGGGATCGTGCTCGCCGCCGCGATCGCGTTCATCGTCTTCTTCTTCTACATCGCCCCGCGCTTCGTGCGCCGGTACGCTCCGTCGGACCCGTCCGCCGCGCCCGCTCGACCGGCGTCGGGCCCGGTCTTCGTGCTCGCGATCCTGCTCTGCCTCGGCGCGAGCGCGCTCGCGACGTCGTTCCAGCTCGCGTCGATCGTGGGCGCGCTGCTCGCCGGGATGGCGATGGCGGAGGTGCGGGACCGCTACGATCTGCGCAGCGGCTTCGGCGCGCTCAACACGTTCTTCGCGCCGTTCTTCTTCGCCGGCATCGGCCTCCTCGTCTCGGTCAACGAGCTCGTCGCGACGTGGCCGCTCGTCGCGGCGCTCACCGGGCTCGCGGTCGTCGGCAAGCTCGTCTCGGTCCCCGCGGAGTCGCGCCATCTCGGGCGCCGTTCCGCGCTCCGGGTCGGCGCCGGCCTCGTGCCCCGCGGCGAGATCGGGATCATCGTCGCCGTGACCGCGCTCGGGGCGGGGCTCATCACGGGCGACTACTACACCGCGATCGTCGTGATGTCGATCGCGACCTCGGCGATCGGGGCGGCGCTCGTGCTCTATCTGTTCCGCGACGCGCCGGGCCCCGGAGATCGCAGGACGCCCGCGCCCGACGCCGGGGGCGCTGAGCGCGGACCGGGTCGCCCGTCGGGGCCGGCCTAAAGATTGAATACCGCCCTCCCGCGTCCCGGGTGGTACCCATGCCGTTCGGCAAGGACCCCGCTCCCCGCGACGAGCTACCGGGCGGGGAGGCGACGGAGACCGGCCATCTCGTGGACCGCATCGAGGAGGAGCTCGATCTGCTCGCCCGCAACGTCGAGATCTTGGAGAAGCTCTCGAAGAGCCCACCGACGGGGATCATCCGGCTCAGCGAGGCGCTGCATCTGCCCATCCACAAGACGCGCTACTCCCTGCACCTGCTCGAGCGCGAGGGCGTCATCCAGCCGAGCGCGGACGGCGCGGTCGTGACGGACAAGGCGAAGGAGTTCTGGACGAACCTCTCGACGTCCCTCGACCGGATGAGCGGCGTCATCCAGCAGTTGAAGGGCCGGGCCGCCGAACGGGAGAACCGTCCACCGCCGGGCCGGAAAGGCTATTAGCGAGATGCCGGCTCGGCCGCCCCGGTGCCGCCGTAGCTCAGTGGCAGAGCGATCGGCTGTTAACCGAAAGGTCAGCGGTTCGAAAGGCCGACGGAGCCCTTCCGCCGACCCCCAATTCCGCTCGGCGGCGCCTCGGTCTTCTAGGGCGCGGGCCCGTAGCTTAGTCCGGCCTAGAGCGACCGGCTCATAACCGGTCGGTCGACGGTTCAAATCCGTCCGGGCCCAT
>JASHUS010000052.1 GCA_030039865.1 Thermoplasmata archaeon | reverse complement strand
CCCCGCGACGTCGCGGGCCGTCCGCGAGGAGATCTTCGGGCCGGTCATCACGGTCTCCACGTTCACCGAGACCGAGGACGCGATCCGGCAGGCGAACGACACGAGCTACGGCTTGCTCGGTGCCGTCTGGACCCGCGACCTCGCGATCGCCCACACCGTCGCCCGGCGTCTCGAGAGCGGGATGGTCATGGTGAACGAGGCGCCGATTAGCCACCCCCAGACGCCGTTCGCGGGGGTGAAGGGGAGCGGCCTCGGCTCGGAGCAGGGCGCCCGCGCGCTCGAGACGTACACGCGGCGCAAGAACGTCCTCCTCAACGTCGGACTCCCGAAGAAGAAGGGATAGGCCGCCCGCTCGCGCGCGCGGCCGGGTTCGTACGAAACCACAAAAGCGGGTCCTCCGGCTCTCGCGGCCGTGGCCGATCCCGCGCCCGTCGATCCGCCCGGTAGCTGGCGCACGTGCCGGTTCTGCGGGGTGGCGACGCCGGACACGTCGCCCACGTGCGTCGAGTGCGGCGCCGACAAGCCGCTCACGCCGGCCGACATCCGGACCGCGCCGAAGCGGCTCCGCCGTCGCGTGCTGTTCACCGGCGCCCTCCGCACCCTGATCGTGGTGGGCGTGGTCGCCGCGCTCGCCTACGCCACGGTCTCCGCCGTCCTCTCCGGCCCTCCCTCGACCGCGGGCGATCCGCTCACGACCTCCGCGGGCTACGAGGTCGGGCCGGGGAACTTCACCGAGATCTCGGGCGAGATCACCGGCGGCGACTACGTCATCGGCAACTACTCCTCGTTCGACCCGGTCGGCATGGAGATCGAGTTCGTCGTCTACAACTCGAGCGAGTGGTCGAGCTTCACGGCGGGCGAGAACCCCACCCCGACGTACGCGGCGACCGAGGCGTACAGCGGGCGGATCGTCTACACCGCCGACGTGACCGACAACTACTACTTCGTGTTCACGAACCCGTACTCGGTCACGACCCACCTCACGTACGGGATCTACGTCGCGACCGAGTACGAGTCGAACGTCGGGGACGACGGGTTCGGGTAGCGGGCCGTCTAGGCGCCGTCCGTCGTCGGGCTCTTCTCGAGCCGGCGCAGGTACTCCGCGGGCACCTGATCGACCAGGTAGACGGTCTTCCCGGCCTGCTGGATCACGATGCCGGCGCCCCGCGCGCGCTCCGCGTCGACCTCGAGGATGATCGGCTCGGGCGTGCGGACCGAGCCGGCCGCCCGCGCGTCCTCCGCGGTCTTCGACAGGTGGACCTTCCGCCGGTCGGACGGCCGCAGGCCGACCTCGAGGACGATCGACGCCTCGTCGGGGGTCACGGGGTAGAAGAGCTGGGGCGGGATGTTCTCGGTCGGAAGGTCGAGCTCGATCTCGAGCGTGTGGCCGTACGTCGCCCGGATCTTGTCCTCCCGCACCTCGTACCGGCCCTTCGCGTCGGTCTCGGCGATCGCGACCAGGTGCTGCGTGCGCAGCCAGTGGTAGGCGGGGTGGCGCTGGGAGATCGCACGCACGATCGCGGGGAGCGAGACCCAGCCCTGCGGCTCCATCGTGAGCTGGTAGCGGTCCGGGAAATGCCGGAGGATGCCCGTCAGGATGCGGCCGAGATGGTCCAACTCCCGGTCGTTCATCAGGAAGCGACCGGGCTGGGCGCAGACCGGGCACGCTTCGGCCCGGAAGTAGCCGTGCTGGGCGCACTCCTTCAGCATCGAATTCGCGTTCTCGCTAGGCCTTCACCTTGTCCGCCTTCTTTTCGAAGTCGGTGAGGAGGTCCGCGTAGAGGTCGGTGAGGTCCTTCAGGACCCGCTTCAGCACCTGCTGGGGCTTCTCGCCCTTGGTGCGGAGGAGGAGCGTCGGGCGCTCGAGGTACGGGTGGCCGAGGTAGTAGCGCGCCTCGACGACCTTGTCCTCCTTCTGGAGGGCCTCGACGAGCGGGATCAGGAGCGTCTCCTCGCCGCGCGGCAGTTCCACGCGGAGCAGGTCGTGCTCCTTTTCGACGACGCGAACGTCCATCGGAAGTTCCGGAGGCCGGCCCACCTACGTTCCCTTCTTAACGGTAGCGCCGAGCGCGTTGACGCCGACCGGCGGTTCCGACGTCCATATAACCGCGGCCGCCTCGGTCGACGGATCGCATGCGATTCCTTCTCGTCGGGGGCGGCGCGCGCGAGCACGCGATCGGCCTCGCGCTCGCCCGGGCGAACGCCGAGATCGTGGTCGCGAGCGCGAACGCGAACCCCGGCCTCGAGGCGCTCGCGCGCGGTTCAACGCGGATCGATCCCACCGACGCGACCCGCGTCGTGGCGTTCGCGAAGGCGCAGGACGTCGACGTCGCCGTGATCGGACCGGAGGCGCCGCTCGCCGCGGGCGTCGCGGACGCGCTGCGGGCGGCCGAGATCCCGGTCGTCGGGCCGGACCGCTCGGCCGCGCGGATCGAGTCGTCGAAGCAGTTCTGCCGGGAGCTCCTCCAGCGTCGCGGGGTGCCCGGCCAGCCCCGATGGGTCGCGCCGACGACCCCCGAGGACGTCGACCGGGCGATCCAGGAGTTCACGGGCCCGTTCGTCGTGAAGCCGAGCGGTCTCACCGCGGGCAAGGGCGTCTGGGTGCAGGGCTCGGATTTTGACGATGCGAAGGAGGGCGTCGTCTACGCGAAGGCGCTCCTCTTGCAGGGCGACCGCGTCGTGCTCGAGGAGAAGCTCGAGGGCGAGGAGTTCAGCCAGATGGCGTTCGTCACCGACTCCGGCCTCTACCCGATGCCGGCGGTCCAGGACTTCAAGCGCGCGCTCGAGGGCGACAAGGGCGGCAACACCGGCGGGATGGGATCGTACTCGCAGCGGGACCACCTCCTGCCGTTCCTGCCCGCGGCGGACCGGGACCGGGCGCTCGAGATCCTCCGGGCGAGCGTCGCCGCCCTCCGCGCCGAGGGGATGAGCTACCGCGGCATCCTCTACGGCGGGTTCATGCTCACCGCGAAGGGGCCGGTCCTCTTGGAGTTCAACGCCCGCTTCGGCGACCCCGAGGGGATCAACGTCCTCACGCTCTACGAGGAGGGCGATTTCGCGGAGCTCCTCGAAGGGGTCGCGACCGGCCGGGTCGACCCGAACCTGCTCCAGTTCCGGCTCCGCTCGACGGTCGTGAAGTACCTTGTCCCGCCCGGCTACGGTGACAAGCCGAAGCCGGGCGGCGTGCTCACGCTCGACGCGGGGGCGATCGAGGATACCGGCGTGCACGTCGTCTACGGCAGCGTCGAGTCGGTCGGACCGGGCCAGGTGCGGCTCGGGACGTCCCGGGGCGTGGCGCTCGTCGGCGAGGCCAGCGCGATTCACGAGGCGGCGACCCGGGTCGAGTCGGCCCTCGCGTTCGTGAAGGGCGAGTACAGCCTCCGGCACGACATCGGGACGAAGGCGGACCTCGAAGCCCGGTGGGAGCACCTGCG
>JASHUS010000051.1 GCA_030039865.1 Thermoplasmata archaeon | reverse complement strand
ACGCCCGCGGCCCGCCCGCTCGCGAAGCGCCCCACGCGGCCCGTCGCGGCGCGCGCCGGGAGGGCCCCGGCGCGCCGGCGGTGAACGGCGATGTCCGCGAGCAGCCCCGAGAACGGCCGCGCGTTCCTCCACGCGGAACGCTACGTCGGCGAGCGCGTGACGGAGGCGCTCGCGCGCATCGACCCCACGTCGATCGTCCGGGCGGTCGAGATCCTCACGAAAGCGCCCCAGATCTTCGTCTACGGCGCGGGCCGGAGCGGGATTATCGGGCGCGCGTTCGCGATGCGTCTCGTCCAGGCGGGGCTCCGCGCCTACGTGATCGGGGAGAGCGTGACGCCGATCGTCCGGCGGGGCGACGCGGTGTTCATCCTCTCGGGCCAGGGGGAGAGCTACTCGTCGATCCAGACGGCGAACATCGTGCGCCGCGAGGGCGCCGAGCTCATCGTGCTCACGGGGCGGGCGGGCTCGAAGCTCGCGCACGCCGCGACCCAGCTCCTCGTCGTCGAGTTCCCCGAGGACGCGGAGCGCGCGCGCTACGCCCCCCTCGGCACGCTCTTCGAATCGGCGAGCTTGCGGCTCACCGACGCGCTCATCGCGGAGCTCCTGCGCGCGCGCGGCGAGACCGAGGATTCGATGCGCCGACGCCACGCGATCATGGTCTAGCGCGCGGGCCCGGGCGTACGCTTAAGGGCGGGTTCCCCTCACCCCGCGCGTGCCGAGCGCGCGCTCCTCCCCGGCCGGCAGCCTGATCTCGATCCCGACCCGTTTCTTCGTCACGAGCGGCAAGGGGATCAACAAGACGAGCGAACTCAACGCGTTCGACCTCGCGCTCCTCCAGGCGGGGATCGGCGAGCAGAACCTCGTCAGCGTCTCCTCCGTCCTTCCGATCGGGATCCGGCAGGTCGACCGCCAACGGATGCCGCGCGGAGCGATCACGCACGCCGTGCTCGCCCGGCACGGGGGCGGCGAAGGCGAGGTCATCAGCGCGGGGATCGCCTACGCGTTCCGCACGGACGGGGAGGGGGGCTACGTCGCGGAGGCGCACCTGCACGGCAGCCAGAAGTCGCTCAAGGAGTTCCTGAAGTGGCGGATGCAGGAGATCGCCCACTTCCGCGGCGTCGAGCTCCGGCGGATCCAGTACCGCACCGAGGAGCTCTCGATCCCGATGGACCACTACGGCGTCTGCATCGCCGCCTGCGTGTTCCTGCCGTAAGCCGGCGCCGGGCCGCGTTAGAGGAGCTTGCGGAAGAGCAGCTTGTCCTCGAGACTGCCCTGGATCGCGAGGCGATGCGTCACGAGCGCCTTCATCGGCCCGATGTCCTTGGTGACGAGCCCGTGGAACGTCGCGGTGTCGGTCGTGATCGTCACGTCGGCCTTCGCGACCCCCCCGCTCCGTAGGTTCGAGAGCCGGCCCCCGCTCAGGTCGACCGCGTAGGTCCCCCCGTCGGTGAGGCGGATCTGGATCGTCCGGTGGAGGTTGTCGAGCTCCTCCGCCGCCGCGGGAGTGCGGGCGACGTGGCGGTTGAAGCGGTCGACGAGCGAGGTCAGGGTCTCTTCGACGGTCATGACTCGAACGCGTCCAGCGTGCGAGCCGGCGGTACGACCATAACCCTTTGCATGGTGGCCCACGAGGCGCGGACGAAGCCGGGGACCCCGAACTCGTCCCGGAGCCGGCCCTTCAGGAACTCGATCGTGCGCGGGTCGGACGGGTAGCCGCTGCCGATGTCGACCCCGAGCCGACGGGCGAGCCGCGCGATCGCCTCGTCCCGGCGCACCTTCGCGACGATCGACGCGGCCCCGACGATCGGGTCGTCGCGGTCGAGGTGGTGGCGCGCGATGATGCGGGCCGGGACCCGCGACCACCGCACGAGCTCGCGCGCGAAACGCCGCGCATCGACGTCGCAGGCGTCCGCATGGACCTCGTCCGGTCCGAGGCGCGCGATGAGAGCGCCGAACGTCTTCGCCTCGAGCTCGTTCAGCGCGCCGCGCGCGACGTACCGGTCGATCTCGCGGGGCGGCAGGACGATCGCGTCGCACTCCCCCACCCGGGGCAGCTCGCGAACGATCCGCTCGCGGTCCGCCGGCGCGAGGGCCTTCGAATCGGTGGCTCCGGTCTCGATGAGCGCATCGATCGACTCCGAGTCCACGAGGAAGGCGCCGACGACGAGCGGTCCGACGACGCTCCCGCGTCCCGCCTCGTCGAGGCCGAGGATCCGCGTCATGGCGACCGCTGTGCGCGGCCTAGAAGGCCACAACGGATTAACCCGCGCGTCGATGCGCGCGCGATGTCGGTCGACGGTCTGGTCGTCCCGATACCCACGCTCTTCGCCGAGGACGGCAGCCTCGACCTCGGCCGTAACGCGAAGTTCGCCCGCGGACTCGCGGACGAGCGCGTCGACCACCTCTTCGTTCTCGGATCCCTCGGGGAGTTCCCGTCGGTCGCCCCGGCGGAGCGGGAGCGCCTGATCGACGTCGTCGTCGGGAGCGTCACGGGCGCGACGGACGTCTGGGTCGGATGCGGCGCGCCGTCGACGCGGCAGGCGGTCGCCTACGCGGAGGCCGCCGAGGCGGCGGGCGCCGCCGCGATCGTCGCCGTTCCCCCGTACTACCTGCACCCCGCCTCGGCGTCGATCGAGCGGTACTACCGAGCGATCCACGGATCGATCGAGCTCCCGCTCTTCGCCTACAACATCCCGTCGCTCGTGGGCTACGCCTTGGACCCCGAGATGGTCCACCGATTGGGCCGGGACGGTGTGCTGACCGGGGCGAAGGACACGTCGGGCACGATTGCGAGCGTGACGGCGTTCCTCGCCGGAATTCCGCCGGGATTCGCGATCTTCCCGGGGGATGACGCGCTCGCGAGCGAGGCGATCGCGCGGGGGGCGCGGGGCGCGGTGATGGGAATCGCGAACCTCGCGCCGCGCCTATGCCGGGAGCTCGTGCAAGCGGCGCGGGCCGGCGACCGGGGCCGGGCCGCCGAGCGCCAAGCGCTGGTCGATGCGCTCGTCCAAGTCTCGGCCGGCCTCCCGTTCCCGTCGATCAATAAGTTCCTCGCGGGGGAGTTGCGCGGGGCGGACGTCGGGTACCGCGCCCCGTATGACGCGCTGTCCGAGGAGGAAACCGCCGAGGCCCGCCGACGCCTCGAACCCGTCCGCGCCGCTCTCGCGCCGTTCCTGGGCCGCTGAGCCATGCGTGCGATCATCGTTCGACCGCCCACGCCGGGGGCCCAGCTCATCGACGTGCCCTCGCCGGACCTCGCCCCCGGTACGGTCGGCGTGGACGTGCTCGAATGCGGCATATGCGGGACCGACCGCGACATCGTCGAAGGGAAGTACGGCCGCGTCCCGACGGGGCTCCCGTACCTGATCCTGGGGCATGAGAACCTCGGTCGCGTGCGCGAGATCACCGCGGGCATCAACGGCTTCGTCGAGGGGGATCTCGTCGTAGCGACCGTCCGGCGCGGATGCGGGCGATGCCGGTTCTGCCTCACGAACCAGTCCGATTTCTGCGAGACCGGCGACTTCACCGAGCGGGGCATCAAGGGGGCCCCGGGGTACATGGCGGACCGGTACGCGGAGTTCCCGCAGTACCTGGTCCGGGTGCCCCCGCGGCTCGGCTCCGTGGCGGTGCTCCTCGAGCCGCTCAGCGTCGTGGAGAAGGCGATCCTCCAGGGACAGCGGATCCTCGATCGCAAGGAGCCGACTCCGGGACGTCCGCGCGTCGAACCGGTCCGGGCGCTGGTCGCCGGCACGGGGGCGGTCGGTATGCTCGCCGCGATCGTGCTCGCGATGCGGGGCTACGAGGTCACCGCGATCGACCGGCACGGCGACGACACCTTCGCGGGCCGACTGCTCGCGCGGATCGGCGCGCAGCACGTCAACGTCGCGACCGGTTTCGACGCGCTGGGCGCCGCCCGCTTCGACCTCGTCGTCGAGGCCACCGGTTCGGTCGCCGTGGATTTCTCGCTGATCGTGCGCCTCGGCCCGAACGGTGTGCTCGTGCTCACCGGTATCCCCGACGCGGCGGGGCCCCCGTCGACGGTGCCGGGCGGTCCCCTCTTCCGGGACGTCGTACTCGGCAACCAGGCGATCGTCGGCTCCGTGAACGCGAACCGCACGTACTTCGAGTCGGGTCTCCAGGACCTCGCGGCGGCCGAGGATCGTTGGCCGGGCCTGGTGAGCTCGCTGATCACCAGCCGGCGGCCGTTGGAGCAGTACGCCGCGGTACTCGCTGCGCGCCCGGGCGGCGAGGTGAAGTCCGTCCTGGTGGTCCGACGCGACGACGCGCCGCGCTCCTCATAAAACCTCAAATAGGCCACCCCGCTCGGCTCGCACTCCCGAGGCATCGATGGGAATCTGGCAGGGTCGCTCGCGACGGAAGCGGACCGGGGGCCGGCTGCGCCCCATCCGCAAGAAGCGCCGTTTCGAGATCGCGCGCGAGCTCCAGCACGCGACGATCGGCGCGGGCACCGTGAAGAAATACCGCGTCCGGGGCGCGAACCGCAAGCTGCGGATCCTGACGACCCAGACGATCAACGTCTTCGACCCCGCGACGAAGAAGATGCAGCCGGCGAAGGTCATCACCGTCCGCGAGAACCCGGCGAACCCGAACTACGTCCAGCGCAACATCATCACGAAGGGCGCCATCCTCGAGACCGATCTCGGCCTCGTCCGCGTGCGCTCGCGCCCCGGACAGGACGGCGTGCTGAACGGCGTCCGTCTACCCGCCGCCCCGACTCCGCCGGCGGCGTAGGGCCGGGGCCGGCGCCGCCGATGCCCGATCACTTCTACGTCTATCCGGCGTACCTGGGCCGCAGCCGGTCCCGCGCCGCGGGACGGCGTGTGCCGGCGGCGGAGGCGATCGACGAGCTCACCAGCCACGACATCGTGGCGGCGGCGCAACGCCTCGGGTACACGGCGGAGGTCGAGGCCGAAAAGGACTATCCGCGCGACGCAGGGTCGTACGCGGGTCGGGTGAAGGTCACGAAGCGCGCCGGCACGAGCAAGGCGAGGTTCCTGCGGCTCCTGAGCGCGGAGCTGCGGGCGCATCCGCCGGCGCGGGGGCCGAAATAGATGGAGGAGCCGGGCACCGTCTACTTTACGGGAACGGCCGGGGCGGGGAAGACCAGCCTCGTCCGGGCCTTCGCGCAGTGGATGCGCTCGAGCGGGTACGACGTGAGCGTCGTCAACCTCGATCCCGGCAGCGAGTCGGAGGGCGACGGCTTCGACGTCGACATCCGCGAGTGGGTGCGCCTCTCGGACGTCGAGGCGGAGTACGACCTCGGCCCGAACGGCGCCCAGGTCGCTGCCGCCGACATGATCGCGCTGAAGATCTTCGACGTGAAGCAGGCGATCCAGGAGCTCAAGGCCGACTACGTCCTCATCGACACGCCGGGCCAGATCGAGCTCTTCGCCTTCCGCGAGGCATCGAAGGCGATCGTCGACGCGCTCAGCGGGGACCGGTCGGTCGTCGCGTTCCTGTTCGATCCCTCGCTCGCCCGGACCCCCGGCGGGTTCGTCGCGCTCGTGATGCTGAGCGCCACGGTCGAGTTTCGGTTCCGGCTGCCCATGGTCAACGTCCTCGCGAAGTCCGACGCGCTTACCCCCGACCAGCTCGGCGAGGTGCTCGGCTGGTCCGACGAGCCGGGCCGGCTCTACGACGCGGTGTCGCGCGACGCCCCGTCCCCCGACGTCCAGCTCTCGACGGAGCTCTACCGCGCGATCGAGACGATGGGCCCACTCCTCGGCCTCGTCCCGACGTCCGCCAAGGACGGGACCGGCCTCGAGTCGGTCTACCAGGCGTGCCAGCGGGTCTTCGGGGGCGCGGACGACCTCGAGCCGTCGCACGCGCCGTCGAACGAGTGAACCCTCACTCCTCGGTGAAGAAGAGCCCCATCCCCGCGGACGCGGACTCCTCCTCGTCCTTGAAGTGCCGGTAGAGCTTTTCGCCCTCCGCGGCCGGCGGCCGGGTCCCGACCGTCGCGAGGAGCTCCTCCGCGCGCCGGATCGCGGGCTCGGACCCCTCGATGAGCACGTAGAACTGGTCGGCCGGGCCGCCCATCGCGGCCGCGTCCCGCACCTTCTGGCTCTGCCGCGAGACGATGTCGTCCTTCAGCGCCGCGTCGAGCTCGGCCCGCTTCGAGGTGGGGACGGTGAACAGGGTCCACGTCATGCGCGCGGCCGACCCCGTTCGTCTATATGGTGTTGCTTGCGCTATCCGGAGCGTTACGGAGGCGGGCCGGGCCATGTACGCGCGCACCACGGAGAGTCCCGTGCTGCTGGTCGGCGTGGCGCACGTCGTCGACCTCGCCGACCCGCTCCAGCGCGTGCTCGGCGATCGGCCCCTCGACGGGGTCGCGGTCGAGCTCGACGCGGAACGCGCGGACGCGCTGCTCCGCCCGAGCGGGACCGCGCCGGGGCGCCCCTCGGGGCCGCTCTTCGTCCGGCTCTGGAGCGTGCTGCAGCGGCGGCTCGGCGCGGAGATCGGTGGGGGCACGCCGGGCGCGGAGATGAAGGCGGCCGCCCTCTACGCGCGGGAACGCCACCTCCCGCTCTTTCTGATCGACGACCCGCTGCGCGCGACGATCGTCCACCTCGTCCGATCGATGCCGTTCAAGGAGCGCGTGCAGCTCCTGATCGGTGCGCTGGTGGGCCTCTTCGTGCCGGCCCGCGTCGTCGAACGGGAGATGGACCGCTACGTCACGTCCCCGCAGGAGTACGCCGACGAGCTGCGGCGCGCCAGCCCCACGCTCGCGCGCGTGCTGCTCGATGACCGGAACGAGCACATGGCGGAGCGGCTCCTGCAGCTCCGGGGGCGGGGCTACGGCCGGGTCGCCGCCGTCGTCGGGGATGCCCACGTCCCCGGGCTCAAGGCGGCGCTCGGCCGGCGGGGCGTGCCCGTGGAGGCGATCACGTTCGGCGAGCTGCGGGAGATCACAGCATCTCGACCGAGCCCTTCGACGCCTCGTCCACCGCCTTCGTGAACGCGTCGGCGAGCCCGGCGAGCTCGGGCGATCGCTCGTCCTCGAGGCGCCCGGCGTCGGCCGCGGCGGACACGGACGGGAGGACCGGGAGCTGCGCGAGCACCGGGATGCCGTACTCCTCCGCGACCTTGCCGACGCGGCTCGGACCGAAGAGCTCGATCCGGGTCGCGCAGTGCGGGCACGCGATCCACGACATGTTGTCGACGACGCCAAGGAGCGGGACGTGGAGGTCGCGCGCCATGTTCATCGCCTTCTTGACGATCAGCGCGGCGAGGTCCTGCGGCGTCAGGACGAAGACCATCCCGTCGATCGGGATCGTCTGGAAGACCGTGAGCGGCACATCGCTCGTGCCGGGCGGCATGTCGAGGAGGAGGTAGTCGAGCTTCCCCCAGTTGACGCCTCCGAAGAACTGTGTGATGAGCCGCGTGACGAGCGGCCCCCGCCAGATGACGGGCGTCTGCTCGTCCTCGACCATGAACTGCGAGGAGACGACGGAGATCCCGCTCTTCGAAACCGCGGGCTCGATCCCTTCCCCGCGATCGCGCAGCGGTCCGGTGAGCCCGAGGAGCTTCGGGATCGACGGACCCGTGATGTCCGCGTCGAGGACCCCCACGGCGTGCCCGCGACGGCGCAGCTCGACCGCGAGGAGCGCCGTGACCGACGACTTCCCGACGCCGCCCTTCCCGCTGCCGATCGCGACCACGTGCCGGATCCCGCCCTTATCCATCCGTTGGAGCACCCCGCGCGCCCCGGGCGCGTGACGCGTCCCGGGAGGGGTCGAGGTCGGCCGCGGGCCTGCGGCGGGGGTACTGGCCGGTTCGGGAGTCGCGCCCATCGTCGTTCGAACGACGTTGGGCCTATATAACGAGCCGACCGTCCGAGGCGCGGCTCTCGAGGGAGAACGATGGCGGAGGACGCACGGGCCCCCCTCGATGAGCTGTTCCGACCGAGCTCGGTCGCCGTGATCGGCGCGTCGAACAAGCCCGGCAAGGTCGGATACAGCCTCTTCCGCAACATCCTCGAGGCCGGGTTCCGGGGCGTCGCCTACCCGGTGAACCCGAACGCGAAGAGCGTCTCGGGGGTCCACAGCTACGCGCGGATCTCCGACCTTCCCGAGACGCCCGATCTCGGCGTCGTGATCGTGCCCGCCCCCGGCGTCGCCGACGTCGTCGAGGAGCTCGGCCGGGCCGGTACGAAGGGGGTCGTCGTCATCTCGGCGGGCTTCCGGGAGGTCGGCGAGGCGGGCGCGGCGCTCGAGGCGGACGTGGTGCGCCGGGCCCGTCGCTACGGGATGTCGCTCGTCGGCCCGAACTGCTTCGGCGTGCTCAACACGCACCCCGACGTGAGCCTCAACGCGACCTTCAGCGAGGACCTCCCGCCGCCGGGCAACATCGCATTCGTCTCGCAGAGCGGGGCGCTGTGCGCCGGCATCCTCTCGTACGGGGTCGCGGAGCGCATCGGCTTCTCCCGCTTCGTCTCGGTCGGGAACCGGGCCGGCATCGACGAGAACGACCTCCTCGCCTCGCTCGGGCGCGACGCGACGACGCGCGTGATCCTCCTCTACGTCGAGAGCCTCGCCAACGGTCGGCGCTTCCTCGAGGCGGCCCGCGAGGTCACCGAAGTGAAGCCGGTCCTCGTGATCAAGAGCGGCCGGACCCCCGCGGGCGAGCGCGCCGCGAAGAGCCACACGGGCTCCCTCGCCCAGTCGGGGCGGGATCAGCTCTACGATTCGCTCTTCGCCCAGTCGGGCGTGCTGCGCGCGGACACGCTCGGCGATCTGTTCCGGATGGCGAAGATCTTCGCGACCGGACTCGCGGTCGACGGGCCCCAACTCACGATCCTGACCAACTCGGGCGGC
>JASHUS010000050.1 GCA_030039865.1 Thermoplasmata archaeon | reverse complement strand
GCCGACGCGACGCTTGGCCTCTATTATCTCAACGAGAGCATCAACCCGATCACCCACCCCCTCGGGGTCCCTTCCGGGGACTACAGCGTTCCGACCAACTTCACTCAGGTCCCGTCGGCGTACGACTTCGGCAGCGAGACCGGCGAATCGACGCAGGGCTCGTACGGCTACTGGACCGTCCAGCCGAATGGGCAACCGATCGAACAGTATCGTACCGGTCCCTCCATTCTCACCGGTCTCTGGAACGTCTCGTCGACGCCGGGGGCGTACGCCCTCAACTACGCGAACGTCTACCCCGAGAACGCCTGGATCGCGATCGCGCCGGGCACGGACGTCACGGACCAGCGCGTCCTCAAGATCGCGCCGACGTTCGGCTGGTACGGCCGCGACACCGGCACGGGTGGTGAGCTTGGGCCGAACCTGTGGCTGCAGCCCGGGATCTACACCGTCGAGATCATGCTCAGCGGGTACGACCCGTACGTCACCACGGTCGACCTCACGCACAGCGGCTACAACCTCGCGGTCACGCTGACGAAGGATCCGACGAGCACCGTCTACACGCCGATCTACGCCTTCACGAACGCGGAGCTCGCCGCCGTGTCGACGGCCGGAACGGGCACGTCCGCGAACCCGTACATCCTCTGGAACAACCAGCAGGGTTCGCTCGAGCCGATCTTCGGCGACATGAGCCAGTGGCCGTTCGAGGTGTGGGAGGGCATCTACGTCAACGCGACGACCGCCTACGCGACGTGGAACCCGCTCCCCTCGCTCGCGATCACGTACCCGTGGTGGGAAGTCCAGTACCTCGTCACCGCGCCGGCGACCGGGCCGCTCCCGCTCACGAACCAGCTCCAGATCTATCTCTACCACACCTCCGATCTCACGATCGAGAATTCGGGGAACATCTCGGGATGGTTCGCGTCGGCCGCGACCAGCGGCTATAGCATCATCGCGAACGGCGTGACGCACTCGCTGTTTGCGCACAATTACTTCAACGTCTCGAACCTCGGGCTCGAGCTCACCGGCGGCGGCACGTCGATCGCCGGCGGCACGGGCAACGTCGTCTGGGGCAACACGTTCGTTCCGCTGAACCAGTACCTCCAGGCCTCGGAGTCGGGCGTCGAGCACCCGTCCACCGGCCTCACCGTCTCCGAGAGCGGGGACCACATCTACAACAACGAGTTCTACACCAACGCGACCGGCTCTTCGAGCACGTCGTACTCCGACTTCTGGAACGTCTCGTGCGTGGGCGGCTTCACGACGGGCGCGTTCCTCGCGGGCAGCGCCTGCGAACCGCTCTCGTACTCCACGACGTTCAACGGGGTGACCCTGACGGGCTCGATCGTCCCGGGCGTCAACTACCAGGGCGGGAACTACTGGTTCAACTACGGCCTGCCGTCGAACCCGTACGGCCTCCTGCCGTACGAGGACCGGGCGTCGGCCCCGACCGGCTCGGCGCGCCTCGGCGGGATCACGTCGGGCGCCGGGAACCGCGGCGACTACGCGCCGCTGATCCCGTTCGACCTCACAGGACAGAGTTTCACGGAGACCGGCCTACCGACCGCCACCACGTGGTCGGTGTACGTCTACGGGGCCTCCGGCCTCGTCTGGTCGAACTCGACCTCCACGAGCACGTCGACCACGTTGACCTTGTACGTGCCGGCGGGGTCGTACACCTACGGCGTCGCGGGCATCACGTCGGGCTCGAACCACTACTCGGCGGGCTCGGGCGCGACGGGCTCGTTCTCCGCCGGTAGCGGTCCGGGCGTGAACTCCGCGATCGCGCTGACGTTCGTCGCCGCGTACGTGGTGACGTTCACCGAGACCGGGCTGCTCTCGGGCGTCGTCTGGCGGGTCGTCGTCGCGGGCCAGATCCCCGCGTCGGGCTCCACCACCACG
Source organism: Thermoplasmata archaeon (assembly GCA_030039865.1). Taxonomy (GTDB): domain Archaea; phylum Thermoplasmatota; class Thermoplasmata; order Lutacidiplasmatales; family UBA184; genus Lutacidiplasma. Next base: position 5,793 of record JASHUS010000050.1, on the reverse strand, counting down.
CTGACGACCATCGTGCCCAACGGAGCGTACACCTACACGGTCCCGACGGTGCCGGGCTACTCCACGGACCCCACGGGTTCGTTCACGGTCTCGGGCGCCGCCGCGGGCGTGCCGGTCACGTTCACGGTCTCGGCGTACCTCGCGACGTTCACGGAGACGGGCCTCCCGTCCTCCACCGAGTGGTCGCTCACCGTGACGGAGGGCACGACCCAGGTCACCGAGTCGTCGACCGCGAAGTCGCTCGTCTTCACGCTCGGGAACGGCACGTATGCCTACCTCGCGAGCGGCGTGACCGGCTACGCGGCGAACCCGGCCCTGGGATCGGTCACGATCGCGGCCGCCGGTGCGACGGTCGCCGTCACGTACGCCGCCGCGTCGGCGATCACGTTCGCCGAGTCGGGGCTCCCCATCACCGACGGGGATGCCTGGACGGTCAACGTGACCGGGCAGGCGCCGGTGACGAGCAGCGCCGCGGACATCGTCTTCGAACTCTCGAACGGGGCGTACCCCTACAGCATCACGAGCGCGTCGACCTACGACAACCCGGGCGGGCTACCGGACACCGGCTATACGCCCTCGCCCGCCGCGGGCACGGTGACGGTCGCGAGCGCCGCGCGGACGGTCGCGATCACGTTCACGCAGACGACGTGGGCCGTGACGTTTGTCGAGACCGGCCTCGCGCCGGGGACGAGCTGGTCCGTCAACCTCGTGACCGGCTACACCAACGTGACGTACACGTCGACCTCGGCGAGCTTCGTGGTCGACCTGCTCAACAGCACGTACGCCTACACCGTCCTGCCCGTCGCGGGCTACCAGACCCCGGCGCCCGGGAACTTCCTCCTGTGGGGCGCGCCGCTGACGATCGAGGTGACGTTCAACGCGGCGTACTCCGTGACGTTCACGGAGTCGGGACTGCCCGGGGGATCGTGGAGCGTCACGATCCTCGAGACGACGCACAGCGCGTCGGCGGGATCGCCGATCGTCTTCAGCCTGCCGAACGGGACGTGGGGCTACACCGTCGGGTTCTACAGCGGCTACGCGTCGAGCCCGAGCGCGGGATCGGTCACGGTGAACGGCGCGGCGGCGAGCCAGGCGATCGTCTTCACGCAGGTGCTGTACCCCGTGTCGTTCTCCCAGTCGGGTCTTCCCGCGGGCGCGACGTGGTACATCAACATCACCGGCGGCGCGGACCTCTCGGCGACGGGCGCGAGCCCGACGCTGATGACGAACCTGCCCAACGGGACGTTCGACTTCACCGTGCAGACGAACGAGAAGTCGTACGAGCCGTCGTACCCGAGCGGGTCGGTCACGGTGAACGGGGCGGGGACCTCGGCCCCCGCGATCACGTTCGCGTACCTGACCTACACCCTCTCGTTCTCGGAGAGCGGCCTCCCGTCGGGCGACACGTGGTACGTGAACCTCACGGGCGGCGCGCAGCTCTCCGCGACCGGGGCGACGACCACGCTGAGCACGACGGTGCCGAACGGGACGTACTCGTTCAGCGTCGCCACGAACGACCCGACGTACGCGCCGAGCTACTACTCGGGCTCCGTCCCGGTGAACGGCGTCTCCGCGAGCGCTCCCGCGATCACGTTCACGCAAGTGACGTACGCGCTCTCGTTCTCGGAGTCGGGCCTCCCCGCGGGCGACACGTGGTACGTGAACATCTCGGGCGGGCCGTCGCTCTCGGGGACGGGCGCGACGACGACCCTGAGCACGAACCTGCCGAACGGGACGTACGCGTACACGATCGCGACGAACGACCCGACCTACGCGCCGTCGGCCTACGGCGGCACGGTCACGATCGACGGCGCCCCGACGAGCGCGACCGCGGTCACGTTCACCCTCGTGACGTACACCGTGACGTTCACGGAAACCGGCCTCGCGTCGAAGACGAGCTGGTCCGTAACGGTCGGTAGCACGACGAAGTCGACGACCACGTCGAGCCTCACCTTCGCGGAGGAGAACGGGACGTACGGCTACACGGTGACGATCGCCGCGGGCGGCAGCACGTCCGGGTCCGTGACGGTGAACGGCGCGCCGGTGACGGTGAACACGGCGTTCCACAAGGTGACGTTCAAGGCGACCGGCCTCGCGACCGGCACGACCTGGGAGGTCGCGGTGAACGGCATCACGGCGAGCAGCACGACGAAGTCGATCGTCGTCTACCTGGTCAACGGAGCGTACCCGTTCCTCGCGACGACGAGCCCGCCGATCTACCACTCGGAGTCGGGCTCGATCACGGTCTCGGGCGCCACGGTGACGGTGAGCATCGCCTTCAGCGAGGTGAAGTTCACCGTGAAGTTCACCGAGTCCGGCCTCGCGAAGGGGACGACCTGGCAGGTCACGCTGGGCAGCACGACCAAGGTCTCGACGGGCAAGAGCATCTCGTTCTCGGTGACGAACGGGACGTACGCCTTCAGCGTGAGCGTGTCGGGCTACTCGCCGTCGCCGGCCAGCGGGTCGATCGGGGTCAACGGGGCGAACGTCACGCAGCCGATCGTCTTCACGTCGGAATCGGTGGTCCACCCACCCCTTGTGGCCACGATCCGGGAGTGAGCGGACCCGCCGAGGCGTCCCGCCCCCGAGCGGGGGAAGCGCGAACCCCTTCCGCCGCCTCCGATCGTCCGGAGGTCAGACGAGCGGCACGAAGCGGAGGCGTCCGTCGGCGTCGTCCCATTCCATGAGGTACGGGGGGGTCCACGGGCGCAGCCCCAGCGCGACGGGGTGGCCGTAGAGCGATCGCAGGCGCAGGTGGAGGTCGGCCGACGGCAGCAACGCCTTCGTGAAGGGGTCCGACGGTCGGCCGAATCCCACCCCGTGGAAGCGGGGGAGCTGCGCGTACGCCCCGGCGATGAGGGGCAGGGTGGCGGGATCGTACGTCGCGCCGCTCGCCTTCGCGAGCGCATGGAGACCGTCCATCGAAACGAGCAGCAGGGCGGGCCGGCCCTCCGCGCTCGCGGCGAGGAACTGGTAGGCGTCCGGGAAGATCGGGGAGACCGCGGACGCGTCGGGGCTCCCGCGCTCGCGTCCCTCGTCGACCACTGGGCGTACCGGGAGGGGGACCGAGGACGACTGGGCAAGCATCGGATCGTACCCGCCCGCGGAGAGGACGCGAAGCCCCTGATGGATCGTCTCCTCGGGCGTGTGCTCCGCCAACGTCTGGACGATGGCGGCAGGGGGAGAGGAGCCCGGGGGGATCCAGACGACCCGGCCGCCCTGACGCAACGCCGATGCGGCGAGCGGGTAGGCGACCACGTCGAACATGCGATCGGAGAGCTCGTCCGAGAGCTCGATCCCCGTCATCCCGTGCGGGCGAAGCCACCCGAACGCGAGAGCGAACTCCTCCGATCCCGGCCAGATGCGGTCAGAGCCCGCGGGAGGATCGTCGGGCGGGCCGAACGGCGGAACGTACCCCGGAGGCCGCGCCCGCGCGGCGCGGAACCTTCCGTTGTGCAGGGTGTACGGCCACCGGTCCTTCACGAACGACTGGCCGCGGAGCTTGGCGATCCGCGCGACGCGGACGGGGGTTCCGTCGACGGTCTCCGTGCCCAGCTCCACGATCCCGTCCGAATCCGTGTCGAACTGCGGATCGGGGCTGGCCGCGACCGCGACGAGCAGGTGGATCGGGAGCCGCTGCAGCGTCTCGCGGAGCATACGTCCCGACGCCGCGAACTCGGTGACGTTCACGTCGCCCGAGGCGGCCCGCCGGAACTGCTCCTCGCATCCCCGATCCCAGGAGTCGGCCACCACGCAGCCTCCCCCCGCGGACTTGACCCGATCGTAGGTCGAGCGCAGCACCTCCGGCATCTCCCCGGAGGTCGGCGGGCGGATCGGGGCCCCGACGGAGGGCGACCCGGGTGCTGGGCCCGGGGCCGGAGCGCTGGCTCGTGCGGCTCGCTGCATCAGCAGGAGGACGACGTCGGGCGCGCTCGGGCTCGGACGGCCATTGGGAGTGGAGGGGGCCGTCGCCCGATACGCGACGTAGACCGTCTCACCGGCGATTCCCGGCATTATCGCCTGGAGGAGGGCGCTCTTGCCGGACCCCGGGGGGCCCTTCACCGCCAGGACCCGGGGGGTGGGCGCCGAAAGAAAGCGTGCGAGTTCCTCGGGTAGGGACGGGATTGTCCCGGCGGACATCCGTGGTACCCGAGGTGGCTCCCGGGGGATGATGGTTGCTGTGAGGGAGGCGCCGCCCGGTGTGCTCCCCCTCGGCGCCGGCACAGCATATTTCTACCGGCGTCAAGTCCCGTCGCAAGGGCACCGAGGATGTCGAAAGTCCTGTTCGCGACGACCATCCTCCTGGCCGTCGTGCTCCTCGCCACGGTGTCGGCCGCGTCCGCATCGGTCCCGGGCGGCCGTGCCGAAAGTCCGACTACCGGAACGGTGACGCCCCGGGCCACGTCGATCGGATCCTCCTCGGACCGGGAAGCGCCCCCGGCGGGCCCGATCACGCCGAGCGCGGCGGAGGGTTCGGTGATCTCCTCGATCGAGCTGGTCGCGAACCGGACCTATCCGAACGCGTGGCAACCGACCGCCCAGTACACTCCCTCGATGGTGGTCTTTGATCCGGTCAACGGCTTACTCTACGTCCGAGGACAGCTCGGGGAGGCGCTCACGATCATCAATACCTCGACGAATCAAGTGATCCAGGAGCTGACGGCCCCCGCCTCCCAGAACGAGTACAGCCTCGCCGACACGATGGCCGTCGATACGACGAACGGCGACGTCTACCTCGCCAACCAGGGCGAGCAGAACGTCTCGATCGTGGACGGGACGACGAACGAGATCATCGGTTCGATCACGACCGGCGGCGCTCCGAACGGGATCACGTTCGACCCGACCAACGGATGCTTCTACGTCGCCGAATGGTCGAACGACACCGTCGGCGTGATCAACGCCACGACGAACCGTCTCGTAGCGGAGGTGCCCGTCGGCAACGATCCGGGTCCAATCCTCTACGACCTCGCCAGTGAGGAGGTCTTCACCGCCGATATGGGCGTGGCGCCGGGCGACATCTACAACGTGTCCGTGATCGGTGCGAACTCGAACACGCTGAAGGGCACCGTACGGGTCGGTCCGGAGCCGATCGCCCTGGCGCTCGACACGTCCGACAACCTCGTGGACGTCGCGAATGGAGAGTCGGACCCCGGGTTCGTCACGGTCATTCCAGCCGGCGACCTCGGGGCCTCGTACAACGTCAGCGTCGGCGTGTTTCCCGACGCGCTCGCCTATTCGTCCGCCCGGGACCAGCTCGCCGTCGCGAACGGTGGCTCCGCGAACGTCACGATCATCAGCCAGTCCGACCACCGCGTGGTGGCCAACATCTCGACGGGCGACGCGCCCGAAGCGGCCGCGTACGAGCCGTTCAACGAGGAGGTCTACGTGCTCAACTCCGAGTCGTACAATGTCAGTATCCTCGACATGGAGACGGACCAGGAGATCGGGCAGGTCACGATCGACAACAGCTACGACTACGGGATCGTCCTGGATACGGCCACCGACGAGATCTACGTCGTCAGCGAAGGCTCGGACTCCGAGACCGGATACGGCCCGGCACCGTTCAACGAGGCGAATGCGACCGCGATCAATCCCATCAGCCACGTGGTCGACGCCTCCATCCCGCTCGATCTGCTGCCGTACTCGATCACGTACGACGCGTACGATGGCGAGCTCGTGATCCCGGACGTCGCCGGGAATGCCACGTACTTCGTGAACGCCTCGACGGACGAGATCGTCGGGATCACGCCGGTCGCGACGTACCCGATGTGGGCCGCCGTCGACCCCTCGACG
>JASHUS010000049.1 GCA_030039865.1 Thermoplasmata archaeon | reverse complement strand
CCCCCTGGTCGCAGTTGCCGTACGCGTCCACCACGCAGAGGGTCAGCGTTCCGCTCGGCGTCGGGGCCCCGACGGCGAAGTCGTCGAACGCCCACTCGGCGCTGGGGGCGCCGGACGCGCTCTGGACGAGGAAGTAGCCGTAGGTCGTCGCGGCGTCCCCGCCCGGCGGAGCGCCGGTCGTCGGAGTGTAGTTGAAGATCCCGTTCGCCCCGGTCTGGATCGACGTGAGCACGCCGCCCCCGTACGCCCCGGCGTTTGACTGGCCGGAGTAGGCGGAGACGTCGAAGACGCCCGTCTGGCCGTTCGAAGTGACGACGTCGAACTCGTACGTCGTCCCGGCCGTGAGCGTCGTCGGCGGAGCGACCAGGCCCTCCGGGGTCACTTCGAGGACCGAGAACGCCGGATTGGCGAGCGAGTGGCCCGCCGCGCCGGTCGTCCCGAAAAGGTCGAGCACGAGGAGCGCCGGATCCGGGATCCCGAGACCTTGCAGGTAGTTCCAGCCGTTGCCCGCCGGGTTGCCGAGGCTCGGGAACCAGAGCGGCTGCACCGGCGCGCTGGGGTCCTCGATCGAGAGGTTGTAGTAGTACCAGGTGAACGAGTTCACCGGCGCGGCGTCCCAGCCCTGGGTCGTCCCCATCGGCGTGTACGCGCTGGCCCCGAGCGCCCCGGCCTCGAACGCGTTGTGCGCGGCGTAGAGGATCGGGTTGATGTCGCCCATCTTCGGATTGCCGAAGATCAGGTTCGCCTGCTCCTCGATGAGCGCCCATTGGCCGGCCATCGTCGGGGTCGCGAAGCTCGTTCCGCCGTAGAAGATGAACCACTCCCCGTAGCCGTAGATCGTCTCGTTGAACGCGGCCTGGAGCGAGACCACCGGGTCGATCTTCGCGCCCGTCGAGTAGGTGTCCATCGCGTTCTGTCACCACGGCTGGGCGTAGACGAACGACTGGCCGAAGCCGCCGCCGGTCGCGCCGACCTCGGTGCCGGTCAGGCCGTAGCCGTACGACCAGTACCCCGTCTGCCCGATGCCGCTCGCGGAGGCGACGTACGCCGTCGCGTTCACGCCGTCGTAGCACGTGGTGCCGTAGAGGTAGCCGTCGCAGTACGTGAACGACGTGTTCGTGACGGGGAACTCGGATCCCGCGCCCTGCGCGGTGATCTCGGCGCCGCCGACGGACGTCGCGCCGGGCGAGTCGGCCGGCTGGAAGTCGTTGACCGTCTCGTAGACCCCGCCCGCGTCCCCCGAGGCGAAGAAGTTCGTCACGCCGACCGCGTTGAGCAGCTCGAGCTCCTCGGTCGCCGCGGTCAGGTAGACCGGGGAACCGTAGAAGTAGGTGTACTGCTCGCCCGAGCCGTAGCTGTTCGACGTGATCGTCACCGAGCAGGTACCCGTGCCCGCCGTGCCCTGGACGACGTAGAGGCCCGCCGCGGCGAGCGTCGCGGCGCTGGGGCAGGTCCCGCCCGTCGAGCCGAGGGAGAGGTACTGGGCGATGTCCGCGTACGCGAGGTCGAACGCCGAGAAGTTACCCGGGTACGGGATCCCGATGACGTCGATGTGCGCCGACGGCGCCATCGCGGACGCGTACTCGATGTCGAGGCTCGTTTCGAGCGTCCAGCCGGCGTCGAACCCCTGGTCCTCGCAGTTCCCGAGGTTGTTGTTGGGGAACGCCTCGTAGCCCGGGATGTCGAGCGCGATCTGGGTCAGGCGGTTGTCGAGCTGGTTCGGCGTGTGCGGCCAGGTCATGTTCGACCAGGCGGAGAGATCGCTTGGGATCGCGCAGCCGACCTCGATGAGCGCGATCGTGATCCCCTGGCCCTTGTCCTGTTCCGAGTCGATCGCGGCGTGGCCGTTCCACAGCGACGTCGCACCGGTGACCGCCGGCATCGTGGACGGGAAGAGGAACTGGAAGTCCCCACAGATGTTCTCCTCGGAGCACGTCGCGCCCTCGGGCCCGAAGTCGGTCCAGATGAAGTCGTGGGACGAGTCGCTCTGATAGAGGTCGAGCTCGTTGCTGCACGAGCCCGAGATGCCGAAGTCGCATGCGGCGCTCGTGTTCGCCTGGGGCGTGTTCATCGCGGGATCGAGGCCGTACGGGAGCGCGATCTCGGGCGTCGCGACCATGCCGTCGAGCCCGGCGACGCCGTTGATGGCGGTCGCGATTCCACTGGGGAGCTCGGCGGGAGCCGTGTTCGCGTAGATCACGGGGCCCGCGTTTGTGCTCCCGACCGTGGCGCTGTCGTTCCCGAACATCGGGTTCCACACGCCCTGCGACGTGTACTGCTGCGCGTAGGCGCTGAGCGTGGTGTGGAACGCGGAGGAGATCTCCCCGACCGTCCCGCTGACGGTGAGGGTGAGCGCGGTGGCGCTCGGGGTCACGGCGAGCCCGTAGCTGGAGAAGTAGCTCACGACGTCCGCGTACGAAGGATTCCCGTACTCGGCGCCGAGCGCGCCCGCCGAGAGATACGTCCGGTAGGACGGGCTCGCGACGTCGCCCTGTGCCGCCACGAGGTTCGCGAGGTTACCGGTCGGGGTGAGCGTGACCGTCACGGAGTCCGGAGCGTTCGGGTTGTACGCGATCGGATCCGGCGTGACCGAGACCGTTCCGAACGTGGTCGGTCCGGTGGTGCTCAAGTCGGTTCCGCTGCCGGTGAGCGGCGTGAGAGGTCCGCTCGCCACGCCCGCGGCCGCGGGCGTGGTCGACGCCGCCGGGGCGGAGGGCGACGCGGCCCCGGCCGCAAGCGCCGAACCCGGCAAGGTCGCGAGGCTGAACCCCACGACCGCCAACACTACGATCAGTCCGACACCGATGGCCCGCCCACGACTCGCTCGAATCGCTCGCATAAGTAGGCGGGCGTCGCATCGGGCGGCACGCATAAGCCGCCTCGGAACGAGGCGGGCGATTCGTCGAGAAGACGACCCGGATTCGTACGACGAATCCAGTCGTTTCGTACTACGAAAGCGGCCGACGGAAAATCAGGGCAAGGCTTCCGGCGTCTCTCGCCAGCGCCCGCCGGCCGCCCGGGGGCGGGGGAGTCTCGCGCCTTCGTCCACGTGCTCGGGCGATCCGGGCGTCGATCGGATCTCCCGCACCGACCCCGACCCGCGGACGGGTACGCCGGACCGGGGGAGCGTCAGCCGGGGTACCGAGTGCAGGAGGATCTCTTGCCAGGCGTCCGGCGGGTAGAGTCGCATCGCGGTCCGCGGGAGGTCGGCGTCCCCGTCCTGCCGCAGCACCACGTTGAGCGATCGGATCGCGCCGTCGAGCTCCGCCGTCTTCGAGAGGATCCGCCGGATCGCGACCAGGACCTGGTCGGCGAGCTCGGTGGGACGGTACCCGTCGCTCGTCACCTCGATCAGATGGTGGTCCAGGCAGAACTGCGCGTAGCTCTCGAAGTACGATGGGTTCAGGTTCGCGAGTCCGATGATCCGCGTCTTGCGCGAGGCGCGACGGCTCGCGTCGAGGAAGTCGTGCAGTACCTCGAGCCGTGTGCGGTAGGTGCGCGCCATATCCACCGGACCCGGTGGCCGCACCGCCGGAGCGTCCGGAGTGAGTCGAAGGCGTGACGCGATTTAACGGTACCCAAATGCGCCGGTGCGTC
>JASHUS010000048.1 GCA_030039865.1 Thermoplasmata archaeon | reverse complement strand
GCCTTCGCGAGGAGTTCGGCGAGATTGACGCCCTCGAGCGAGGCGAGCAGCGCCTTCACGCGGGCGGCGTCGGGCGAGACCCCCGCCGCGGTGAGGACCCCGCTCAGGCCCTTCTCATCGATCGGCTTTCCGGCGGCGTTGATCAGCAGCGCACCATACACGTACTCCATCGTTCTCACTCCGTGATTTTCGGGGGGACCTTATTGGCCAATGAGTTTGCCGAGCGCGGCCGCTTCGCGCATCGCTTTCGCGAAGAGCGGCTCGATCGTCTCCGGCGTCGCGTACCCGATCGCGATCGACAGCGCGAGCGCCCGGCGGTGTGCCCGCGTGACGAGGAGCGGGAGGGTCGCGGCCGTGGTGTAGCCGAGCTCCACCGCGAGTCCGAGCGCCTGGTGGGCGGCGCGCGCGAACTCCGCGCGGCGGGCGTCGAGGTCGACAGAGAGCACCTCGGGTGGGTAGAAGACGTCGCCGTCGACGACGGCGCGCAGATTCAATCCGACCTCGAGCGGGAAGATCTCGAGCCGGGTGAGCATGGTCGCGACCTCGCGGGAGATCGTCTGCCCCGCCCGCACGATCGTGGTGTCCTTCTTGAGGACGACTTTCCCCTTTTCGATGGCGGCGGGGAAACCGGCGTGCTGGAGCTCACCGACGATCGGTCCCGGCTTGAAGCTCGTCGTCTGGGCCGGCACGACGATATCGGCGGGCGCGGCCTCGCCCCCGCGGGCCGGGGTCGGCGAACGGGTCTTCAAGAACCGCTGGTAGAGCGAGAACGGATTCCCCTCGGCGGTGAGGACCGCGGTCTGGTCCTGGACCTGGTCCAGGAGCGGTCGCAGCGACGGACGTTCGGCGGCCGCCTTCTCGAGCGCGTGCCGGATCGAACTGTTGGTCGCGACCGTGATCGGCGTGCCGCGGGCGCGGAGCTCGCGGCGCATCGACTGGAGCGCCGACGCCGGGACCCCCCGGATGGCGACGACCGCCGTGAGCGAGTGCCCGAGGAACTGCTGGGTCAGCGCGTCGACATGCGCGAGCTTCTCGGGAGCGACGGATCCGCGGCCGGGCATCTCGACTTCCTTCCTACCAGAGCCGGACCGACGGTCCCATCGAGGTCTTGACGTAGACGGAGTCGATGTTCGTCCGACCGCGCTCGAGCTTGCCGACGATCCGCCCCAGAACGGCGTCGACGTTCTGCGCGATCTGCTCGGGCTTCATGCTTCGCGTCCCGACCGGGGCATGGAACGTCCGATTGCCCTTCGACCGCACGCGGATCGAGCGCTTGAGCGCGTTCACGAGGTTCGTCGGATCGCTGCCCGGCGGGACGGGCCGCGGCATCTTGCCCCGCGGTCCGAGGACGACCCCGAGCCGCTTACCGATCGTCGGCATGAGCGGCGCCTCCGCCAGGAAGAAGTCGATGTCCCCAACGACCTTCTTCGCATCCTTCGCGAAATCGTCGAGCTGGTTCGCCGGCACGATCACATCAGCGACCCCCTTCACTTTCTGGCAAAGCTCAGGTGAGCCGAAGACGGCGACCTTGACCGGCTTTCCTCGTCCGTTCGGCAGCGGGATCTCGTCCTCGAGCCGGTTCTTGGGGACGGTGAGATCGAGGTCCTTGAGGTTGATCGCCAGCTCGACCGTCTCGGGGAACTTGCGTTCCGGCGCCTTCTCGAGCACCTCGGTGACAACCTCGAGCGACGAACGGTCCGGCATCTATCGACTCCTCTCGGCGATTACGCGCGCCCGCCGAAAAGTGACCTCTACTTAAGAGTTCGGAACGGCGCCCTCGAGGCCCGCCGAAGCGCAGCACAACCACTTAATAGGCAGCGGGTCTCGCGGCCCGCCGATGCACTATCCAAAGGTCGTCTCGACGTACTGCCCCAAGTGCAAGCAGCACACGGAGCATGAGGTCGAGAAGGGCAAGAAGCGCCCTGCCTCCGAGCTCGCCTGGGGGCAGCGCCGATTCCGCCGCGCCACGCGCGGGTACGGTGGATTCCCTCGTCCGAAGCCGGAGGGCCGGGCGAAGGCCGTCCGCCGGGTCTATCTCAGGTACCGCTGCAAGAAATGCAAGTACACCGTCCAGCCCGCGAGTTGGCGCGCGAGCCAGCTCGAGATCGTGGAGCACCACTAGGGGGCTCGATGCGGGGTCCGTCGCCGTTCTGGATCGTGAAGTGCCCGGACTGCTCGACCGAGCAGACCATCTTCAGCCGCCCCGCGACCGTCGTCAACTGCTCGGTCTGCGGCGCGACGCTCGCGACGCCGACCGGTGGCCGCGCCAAGCTGCGCGGCGAGCTCGTCCGACCGGTGTCGGCGTAGGCCGAGGGCCTTTCCACTCATGCCGCTGCGCGCGGAGTTCCCCGAGGAGGGCGAGCTCGTCATCGGGACCGTCACCTCGATCCGGAACTTCGGGGCGTTCGTCACGCTCGACGAGTACGAGAAGCGCGAGGCGTTCATCCACCTCTCCGAGGTCGCGACGGGCTGGGTCAAGTACATCCGCGACCACATCCGGGAGGGCCAGAAGATTGTCGCGCGCGTGCTGCGCGTCGATACGTCCAAGAGCCAGATCGATCTGTCGCTCAAGCGGATCAACGATCACCAGCGCCGCGAGAAGGTCCAGGCCTGGAAGAACGAGCAGCGCGCGCTGCGCCTCGTCGAGCAGGTGGCCCAGGCGCTGAAGGTCCCCGGCGAGCAGGCGGTCGAGCTCTTCGGCCCGACGCTGATCGAGCGCTACGGATCGCTGTTCCAAGCGTTCGAGGTGGCCTCCGCCGACCCGAAGCGCTTCCAGAAGGAGAACGAGAAGGTCCCGTGGGCCACGGCCTTCCTCAAGGTGGCGCGGGACAACATCGTCCCACCGCACGTCACGATCCTCGGCACGCTCGAAGTGACGGACGCCTCGCCGAAAGGCGTCGAGCACGTCCGCTCGGCCCTCGCAGCCGCCGAGAAGGTCGACCCCGAGGCGATCGAGGTCCAGTACGTCGGGGCACCGAAGTACCGGATCCGGGTGCAGGCGAGCCAGTACAAGCAGGCCGAGGAGATGCTCAAGAAGGCGACCGAGGCGGCGCTGCGTTCGATCAAGGCAGCCGGCGGGGACGGTACGTTCACCCGGGCATGACCGAGTCGATCCTGCGGATCTGCCGCGGTTGCGGCCGGTACACCTACCGGGCGAAGTGCCCGGAGTGCGGCGCGGAGACCCGGACCCCCCACCCGGCCCGTTTTGACCCCGGGGACCGTTACGGCAAGTACCGACGGATGCTCGTCGAAGCATCCCGGTCCACGTAGGGAACAACGATGGTGGCGGGCGTGCACCGGATCAAGGTCGTCAACGACGTGAGCGACCTCGTCCCGATCCTGCGCGCCGTCGACTCGCCCGTGAAGCTCCAGCTGGTGAAGCGCCTCGGGGAAACGTGGCTCACGCTGGACGACGTACTCGCGGAGTTCGGGAAGGAAGGCGAGAAGGCGCTCGCGTTCTTCGAGAAGCTCCGGCTGATCGACACCCGATGGGTCGCGCGCGAAGGGAAGAAACAGCCCGACAAGAGCTACCACTTCTACTACTCGACGATCAACATCAACACGACGAGCCCGCTGAGCGAAATCTCGGAGGTCCTCGCCGTCGCGATGATGAGCCCGAAGGAGTACGTCCGGCTCGAGAAGCGGGTCTACGACGCGGTCGGCTCGGACGGCCGGTTCTTCTCGGACGTTGCGGAGGAGCTCGCGATGTCCCCCACCCGCCTGAAGGCCGTCGTCAAACGATCGGAGACGCTGGAGTACCGTGGCCACCGCATCGAGCGGTTCCAGGCGGAAGCGGCGGGCTAGGGCCTCTCCCGAGGTCTCGGTCCTTCGCATCGGCCACCGGCCCGGGCGAGACCCTCGCCTCACGACCCACGTGGCCCTGGCCGCCCGCGCGCTCGGCGCGCGCACGATGTACCTCGAGCCGCCGGACCCGGACCTCGCCGAGCGGGTCCGCGCCGTCAGCGCGCGGTGGGGCGGCTCGTTCGAGGTCGTGGCCGCGCCGCAGTGGAAGCGGATCGTCCGGGAGTTCGACGGCCCGGTCGTCCACCTCACGATGTACGGACAGCCGATCGACCGGATCGAGCCCCGGCTCGCCCGCGCGTCGCGGATCCTCGTCGTCGTCGGGGGGGCGAAGGTCCCCTCGGAACTCTATCGGCTCGCGACGTACAACGTCGCGGTCGGCCACCAACCGCACAGTGAGGTCGCGGCCCTCGCGGTCGTCCTGACGCGGCTGAAGGGCGTCCCCGGCCCTCGATCTTGGCCGGGCGCGCAGCAGGTCGTCGTGCCGCAAGCCCGCGGGAAGAAAGTGGTCGACCGTCGGAGGTCTCCGTGAGCGCCGCGCTCGATCCGATCCCGAGCGGAACGCTCCCCCTCTCGGCGCGGTCCCCGGGGAAATGCATCGTCTTCGGCGAGCACGCGGTCGTCCACGGGGCACCCGAACTCGCCTTCGCGATCGACCTCCACACCCAGGTTGTCGTCAAGTCCGCCGATGAGACGCGCCTCAACTCCGAGCGGGCCGAGGAGTCGAAGAACTCGTACTTCCGGACCGCGCTCGAGCGCGACTGGGCGCGGGGACCGTCGATCGATGTGCGGTCGGTCTCCCGCATCCCGCGCGCGGCGGGGCTGGGTTCCTCCGCCGCGTTCGTCGCAGCGCTGACGGCCATCTTCGCTTCCGCGAACGGTGGGGTACCCCGAGCTCGGCTGGCGCAGGAGGCGTTCGACGTCGAGCGGCAAGCGCAGGGAGTGGGGAGCCCGGGGGACACCTCGACCGTGGTGGGAGGCGGCTACATCGCGATCAACGGCGACCGCGGGGACGCACTCTGGACGG
>JASHUS010000047.1 GCA_030039865.1 Thermoplasmata archaeon | reverse complement strand
ACCCCTAGCGCACCGAGAGCTTGCGCGCCTCGCGCGCCGTTTCGCGGAGGATCAGGACGTCCCCGAGACGGATCGGTCCCGCGACGTTGCGGGTGATGATCTTGCCGCGGTCCCGGCCGGCGAGCACGCGGACCTTCACCTGCGTCGCCTCGCCGGCCATCCCGGTGCGGCCGACGAGCTCGACGACCTCTGCGGGGGAACCCTTCTCTTCCGGCATCGTCGCGACCTACGGGTCTGCCGTCCTACTTCTTCAGCGTCGGGAAGGTCGCGGCGAGCTCCTCGAGGAGGGCCTTCGCCTCCCCGGGCTCCACGACCGCCACGCTCGCGGCCGACTTCGAGAGACCGGCCGACTGGCCGAGCCGCTGCTTCTTCGCCACGTAGAGGTACGGGATGCGCTTCTCCTCGCAGAGCATCGGGACGTGCACGAGGATCTCGACCGGGTCGACGTCCTCCGCCATCACGACGAGCTTCGCTTCGGCGCGCTCGCTCGACTTGGTCACTTCGTTCGTGCCGACCCGGATCTTGCCGGTCTCGCTCGCCACCTGGACGAGCTGCAGGGCCTTGTCGGCGACGTCGCTCGGGGTCTCGAATCGCACGTAGATCGGTCGCGCCATCGTTTCCTCGCGTCAGCGGAACCCCGGTACGGGGGTCCTCGGCTCACGGGTGGGGCCCCCCGGAGGTCTAAGCGTACTTAACGGTGCCGTCGGCCGCGACCCGACGCGGCGCGGGAGCGGGCGGCTCCGTCGCCGCGATGGCGCTCGGGGCGGCCAGCTTCCGCAGGAGCTTCTGGAACGTCAGGATCTCCTCATCGGTCCAGCCGTCGAACAGCGGGAGCGCGGCGTGTCCGAACTGGCGGTGGAGCTCGTGGTGGAAGTGGTGCCCCCGGAGCGTGACGCGCAGCTGGATCCGCCGCCGGTCCCGGCGGTCCCGGACACGGGTCACGAGCCGTTCGGCCTCCATCCGGTCGACCAGCGTGGTGACGTACCCCGGGGAGACGCCGAGAAGGTTCGCGAGCTCGGACTGGGTGATCCTCCGCTCGAACATCATGTAGTGCAGTGCGAAGTGCTGCAGGATCGGGTACCCGTCCTTGCCGCCGGAGGGGGCGACCCCCGCCAGCGCGCGACCGATCGCTCCGCGCATGAGGCCGAGCGTGTCCTCGATGAGGGTCTCCCGGCTCTTCGGAGCGCTCTCCACGATCGAGGGTAGCCCCCGCATCGGCAAGAACCTTTCGCCCGCAAATGATTCTCTAGTAAATTATTTAATGGATGATGACTCATGGCTAAACCAATATGTCCGCCGCCCTCGCCGCCCCCCGCGGGATCGACACCCCGACCGAACCGATGATCGACGTCGCCGGCCTCGTGAAGGTCTACGGCGGGAACGAAGGGGACACCGGCGAGGGGGTCGTCCGCGCCGTCAACGGGATCGACTTCCACGTCGACCCGGGCGAGTTCTTCGGCTTCCTCGGTCCGAACGGCTCCGGCAAGACGACGACGATCAAGATCCTCACGACGCTCCTCCGGCCGACGCGCGGGGCGGTCAAGGTCGGGGGCCTCGACGTCGTCGAGCGGCCCCAGGACGTGCGGAAGCTGCTCGGCTACGCCGGTCAGTCGATCGGGGTCGACGGCGACCTCACCGGCCGCGAGAACCTGCGGCTCATCGGCCACCTCTACCACCTACCGGGGTCCGTCGTGCGCGACCGGGTCGAGGAGCTCCTCGACGTGCTCCAACTGACCGAGGCCGCGGATCGCCCGGCCGGAACCTACTCGGGCGGGATGCGCCGGCGGCTCGATCTCGGCTCGGGGCTGGTGCACCACCCACCGCTGCTCTTCCTCGACGAGCCGACGACCGGCCTGGATCCCCAGACCCGGAACGCCGTCTGGGAGTATCTCCGCACGCTCCACCGCACCGAGCGGATGACGATCTTCCTCACGACCCAGTACATGGAGGAGGCCGACCAGCTCTGCCAGCGCCTCGCGATCATGGACCACGGGCGGATCGTCGCCGCCGGCACGCCGCACGAGCTCAAGGCCGGCATCGGGGCGGACCTGATCACGATCCGTCTCCCGCAGGACGGCTCCTTTGAAGCGAACCGGGCGCGGGCGCTCGCGCTCGCGCACACGGTCCCGGGCGTCGCGGGGGCGGTCGAGTTCGAGCAGGGCGTCACGATGCGCGCCGTGCACGGCGGGGCCACGCTCGTCGAGGTGCTGCGGCGCCTCGAGGCGGAGAAGGTCCCGGTGAACGAGGTCGCGGTCTCGCCCCCGACCCTCGACCAGGTCTTCCTGCAGCACACGGGCCGGGAGATGCAGGTCGAGGAGGTCCGCCCGGCCTCCCGCGGTCCGTGGGCCGCCCGGAGGAACTGAGATGGCCGCCACGGAGTCGGTCTACCGGCCCGCCGCCCCGACGATCTCGGCGCCGGCCGCGCTCGGTTCGGCCGGAGGGATCGCGACCGAGATCCTGTGGGTCGCCTACCGCAGCCTGCGCAAGCTGAGCCGCAGCCCGTTCCTCCTGTTCTTCACGCTGATGATGCCGATCATCTGGCTCGGGATGTTCAGCCAGACGTTCGGCACGGTCTTTGAGCGGGCCACGAACGTGCCGGGACAGGCGCCGCTCCCGTACGACTACATCGCGGTGCTGCTCCCCGGCATCGCCGTGATGAGCGCGATCCAGTCGGCGGCGCAGTCGGGCTTCTCGATGGTGAGCGACATCGAGACCGGTTTCATGGACAAGTTCCTCGTCGCGCCGATCTCGCGCGCGTCCGTGCTGGTCGGCAAGACCCTCGCGGACGGCGTGCGGATGGCGGCCCAGACCGCGATCGTCCTCGCGATCGCCGAGATCTTCTGCGTCGCCTTCGGTTGGAAGATCCCGTTCGCGACCGGCGTCGCGGGCTGTGCGATGATCGTCCTCCTGGTCGCCGCGTTCGGCGTCGCGTTCGCGGGCCTCTCGAACTCGGTCGCGCTGTTCACGAAGCGCACAGAGACGACGATGATGGTGAGCTTCACGCTCACCTTCCCGCTGCTCTTCCTCTCGACGGCGATGCTGCCGTACGATCTCCTGCCGGGCTGGGTCCAGGCGTTCTCGAAGTTCAACCCGGTGAGCTACATCGCGACGGCCGCCCGTACGCTCATCCTCACCGGCTGGAACTGGACCGAGATCGGTCAGGCGTTCCTCGCGGTCGTGATCGTCGCCGTGCTGCTCTACAGTCTGGCGGTCTTCGCGTTCCGCCGACAGACGGCGTGAGACCGACCGGGCGTCAGCTCACCGGCTTCGCGGCGAACGACTCGGGCCCGGCGCCGGGGTGCTCCGCGAAGTACTGCCGGGCGGGGGCGGTCAGGCGGTCCAGCGACGCCGCGACGGCCGCCTTCAGGTCCTGAGGGTGGAGCGCCCCGGACGACCACGCGTCGAGGAACTCGGGAAGGCTCGCGAACTCGACCGGGCCGCCGTGCGCGGGCTTCCGATCGACCGCGAGCTTCCCTTCCCACGGGAATACGATGAACCGGACGATCTCCACGACCGGGTTCCCGTCGACCTGCTTCGCCGGGCAGAACGCGGCGCCGATCCGTTCGCGGATCGTGGCGTCGCTCGACGGGATCGGCACGGCGGTCGACGGGTCGGACTTCGACATCTTCCCCGCGCCGTCCGGGCCGACCGGATCCATCCGGCCGGACCCCTTCAGCGAGCCGAGGAGCGGGGTATGGATCGCGCTCGGTACGGGCCAGTCGTAGTGGTGGGCGACCTCCCGGGCCAGGACGTGCGCGCGCCGCTGGTCCATGCCGCCGTAGGCGAGGTCGACGGGCAGCTCGAAGATGTCCGCGGCCTGCATCGCCGGGTAGAACAGCCGGGACGTGTCGAGGTCGGACTCCTCCTCGGTGCGCCCCATGATCGACATCGCCCGCTTCGTCCGGGCGAGGCTCGTCGCTTTCGCGACCCGGACGACGCGCGCCCAGTACTGGGACGATCCGGTGAGGTCCGACGCCCAGCGGTACCGGACGCGAGCCGCATCGACGCCGAGCGCGCCGAACGCCGCCTGCACGTACCGTCCGCACGCGCGGATCCGCTCGAGATCGGCCCCGAGCTTGTCGTTGATCCAGGCGTGCCAGTCGGCGAGATAGACCGTGACGTCACAGCCCGCGGCGACGAGGTCCCGGATCTTTCCGACCGTGATCAGGTGGGCGATCGTGATCGGTCCCGAGGGCTCGTAGCCGATGTACGACCGCGGGTGCTCCGCCCGCTCGAGGAGCGCCTTCAGCTCCTCCGGGGTGACGACCTCCTCGGTGTTCCGGACGATGCCGGCGAGCCGGGTCTCGACGTCCATCCCCCGTCGGGAAGGTCGGGGACCTTTAGGTTCTCGGGGCGCCACCGCCAGGCGCGCGGCGGGCTCGCCGTCTCGAACCCGATAGATTATCTCCTCTTCCCGCGCTAGTACTCTACCCCTCCTAGCTCATGGATGGCTCGACGGAAACCGTGGCGGTGACGGGGGGGACCTCGACCCCCTCTTCGGCCGCCGAACTGGCGCGCGCGCTCGGCGTATCCTCGGGGACCGCCGAGGCGCTCCAACGCGCGGGCCTCGCGAGCGCGGACGCCGCGCGACGCGCCTCGGATTCCGCCCTCGAGGCCGCCGGCGCGAGCCGGGAGGAGATCGCTCGCATCCGATCGGCCTCCCCCGGGCTCCCGGCGGCCGAGCGCGGCAGTCCCGATCCCGACCGCATCGTCGAGCGCTGGGCCGGCAGTGTCCGTCGTCCCGAGCGCGCGAAGCATCGGAAGATCACGACGACCCCGAAAGAGTCGACCGCGGTCCTCCGCAAGTGGGTCGAAGGCGACGACCGGGTCATGGAGGACTGGATCCGCTCCTCGGAGCCCGCGGGAGCGTCGGTCTCCGCGCTGCCGAGCCTGCCGGCCGCCGAAGCGACCCGGTCGGCCGACCCGACCGCGACGGCGAACGTGCTCGAGCGGGAGCAGACCGTCGTCCGCTGGCTCACGGGGCTCCTCGACCGCGTCAAGAGCGACCAGTTCGACCCGACCACGATGATCCAGGAGGTCCAGGACCTCCACCGGCAGCTCTACGACGAGCGCGCGAAGCGCAAGCAGCTCGAGGACGAGGTCGAGCACGTGAAGCGCGGTTCGATCGCCGTGATCAAGTACGTCCGCGGGCGCGAGGCGAAGGAGCGCGAGATCGCGCTCCGCTCCAAGGACGACGAGATCGCCGAGATGAAGCTCCGCCTCCTCGCGCTCGAGGGCGTCGGGGGCGAGCGCGCGGCCGCGAGCGCGGCCGATAAGCCGGCCCCCCCGGTGGCGGCCGCCGCGAGCGGGCTCGTCGCGGCCGGCGCGGTGGAGAAGGCGACCCGCGAGCTCGACCAGCACCTGCGCGAGGAGTTCTCGGAGCGCGAGCACGAGTTCATCGAGCGGGAGACCGAGCTCCGGCGGCGCATCGTCCAGCTCGAGGGCGAGGTGCGGAACCTTTCGAGCGAGACCGAGCGGGCGCGCGAGCGCGAGCAGGTGATCTCGAAGGGGCA
The DNA here is from genome assembly GCA_030039865.1 of Thermoplasmata archaeon. Classification (GTDB taxonomy): domain Archaea; phylum Thermoplasmatota; class Thermoplasmata; order Lutacidiplasmatales; family UBA184; genus Lutacidiplasma. Next base: position 2,222 of record JASHUS010000047.1, on the reverse strand, counting down.
GGGCGCCATCGCGACCGACGTCCAGCAGCGGCTCGACCAGGCCGCCCAGGCCGAGAAGGACCTCGTCGCGCGGGAGAACGAGCTCCGCACGCGGTTCGAGGAGATCCGGATCAACTCCGAGGAGCTCGAGCGGCGACGCTCGACGTTCGACTTCAAGGAGCGCGAGCTCGCGGCGTTCGACCAGCAGCTCCAGACCCGACGGCAGGCGCTCGACATCGAGGCCCGGCGGCTCGAGTCGCTGCGCAAGGAGACCGACCCGACCGCCCGCTCGCAGACCGACGAGGCGCGCCGGCTCGAGGACCTCCACAACCAGCTGGCCCAGCGCGAGACGGAACTGCGGGGCCGCGAGGCGCTGCTCCAGACCCGGCTCCAGGAGCTCGAGCGGATGGCCGGCATCGCCGCGGAGGCCGAGGCGAAGCAGATCCACGAAGAATCGAGCGCCGCGGCGGCCGAGGTGAAGGTACGGAGCGGCGTCCGCCGCTTGGACGATCTCCTCTATGGCGGCTTCCCGCCCGGCACGCAGATCCTGCTCAACGGGCCGGCGCATACCGGGAAGGACGTGCTCGCCCGGCTGTTCAGCGTCGAGGGCTTGAAGCTCGGCATCCCGTCGATCTGGGTCATCACCGACAAGACGTACCAGCAGGTGCGCGAGGACCTTGCGGGCCTCTACCCCGGCTTCGCCGAGGCGGAGAAGAAGGGGATGATCCGCTACGTCGACCTCTACTCGCGCGGCGTCGGCCAGGTCCAGTCGAGCCCGACCGTGCGGCTCCTCTCCTCGACCGATAAGGCGGTGCTCGAGCAGCTCGCGACGAGCGTCAACGAGTTCGCGGGCGAGCTCAAGGAGCACTACCCGACGTACCGCTTCATCTTCGAGTCGGTCTCGACGATCTCGGCCTACCTCGACACCGCGGCGACGTTCCGGTTCCTCCAGCCGTTCATCGGCCGCCGGCGCATCGACCAGGCCGTCGGGTACTACGAGCTCGACAGCGGGATGCACTCGGAGTCGGACCTCGAGACCCTCGAGCACATGGTCGACGGCTCGATCAACCTCAAGAACGAGCAGCTGAAGACGTTCCTCTCCGTGCGCGGGATCACCGACGTCCAGGCGCGGGCCTGGGTCGGCTACACGTTCAACAAGCGCTCGTTCAACCTGGGATCGTTCAGCCTCGAGCACATCCGCTAGCGGCGCACCGCAAGGCTAACCGACCGGCGCGGGTAGCCGCGCCCGATGTCGTCACCGCCCTACACGATTCCGGCCGGCTTCCGCGTCGACCGAACGCGGCCCGCGGGGAAGTACCCGCTCCTTCGCGTGTTCCCGGGCTTCACGTCGCTCCCGCCGTTCCGCCGGTACCTCGGGGACCTCGCGACGCACCGCGCGATCGCGCGCCGGAGCTTCGTCCACGTCTTCGACGGCCGCGGGTACATGTACCTCGCCCCACGCGAGATCCCCGCCGAGATCCGGCGAGCGGGCTTCGCGATGATCACGAGCCCGGACGACGAGATCTGCATCGGCCGGTCGTACCTCGCGCGCGGCGGCGCGCTGTCGCTCTACCTCGACATCATCCACGAGTTCCTGCACATCCTCCAGCGGAAGGCCGGCCGCGAGCTCTGGCCGGGCCTGAAGGTCGCCTACGTCGACCGCCCGACCGAGATCGAGGGCTACGCGTTCTCGGTCGCGGAGGCGCGACGGCTGGGAGTGCCGGACGGCTACCTGCGCAAGTACCTCGACGTCCCGTGGGTCACCCGGTCGGAGTACCGCCGGCTCCTGCGGTACCTCGGCGTGAACCCGCCCCGGCCGCGGGCGACGAAGCGCGCCTGAGGGGAGGCGTGCGTCCGATCAACCGGGTCCTCGCCCTCCGCTGGGCGGGGCTCCTCGGCGGACTCGTGCTGATCGTCGTCGGCTTCGCGGCGGGCGGCGCGGCCGGGCTCGCGATCGTGGTCGGGGGATTCGCCGTCCTCATCGTAGCGGCCTTCGGGCGCCCGCGCAATCCCCTGGACGCCGAATCGAGTGGGGGCCCGCCCTGGCCTAAGCCCTAATGTACGACCGATGAGCTTTCTCCGTTCGCTAGGCTGGACCGGGGGGTTGGGCGTCCCCTTACACACCGAAACCGTCCTTAGCGGGGGTGACAGGCAGGAGCGACGTTCGGGCGAGTGGCGCGTCTCGCATAGTTCCGTCGACGCTCTGTTCCGCTGGGCCGCGGGCATCGCGACGGGCGCTCGGA